>JAZNGC010000015.1:0-25480 GCA_045589155.1 Lachnospiraceae bacterium | reverse complement strand
TGATCTGGTAGAAGGTATGCAGTTTGACAGAGGTTATATCTCTGCATACATGGCTACTGATATGGATAAAATGGAAGCAACTTTGGATAATCCCTATATCCTTATTACAGATAAAAAGATTTCCAATATTCAGGAGATTCTTCCTTTGCTCGAACAGATTGTACAGTGTGGTGCAAAACTGCTCATTATCGCAGAGGATGTAGAGGGTGAAGCACTGACTACCCTGATTGTAAACAAACTGCGTGGAACATTTAATGTAGTTGCAGTAAAGGCTCCCGGTTATGGAGAGAGAAGAAAAGCTATGTTGGAGGATATTGCAACTCTGACAGGAGGTCAGGTTATCAGTTCTGAACTGGGCTGGGATCTGAAGGATGCAACTCTGGACCAGATGGGCCGTGCAAAATCCGTTAAAGTACAGAAAGAAACTACTGTCATTGTGGATGGCGAAGGCGATAAAAATGCAATCCAGGCAAGAATTGCCCAGATCAAGAAGCAGATTGAGGAAACAACTTCTGAATTTGATAAAGAGAAATTGCAGGAAAGACTGGCTAAACTGGCAGGCGGTGTGGCAGTTATCCGTGTGGGTGCGGCAACAGAAACAGAGATGAAGGAAGCAAAACTCCGTCTGGAAGACGCACTTGCGGCTACAAGAGCAGCTGTGGAAGAAGGTATCATCTGTGGTGGTGGTTCCGCATATATCCATGCCTCCAAGGAAGTTGCTAAGCTGGCAGCATCCCTTTCCGGTGATGAGAAAACAGGTGCAGAAATCGTGCTTAAAGCATTGGAAGCTCCTCTGTACCACATCTCTTACAATGCAGGTCTGGAAGGCAGTGTTATCATTAACAAAGTAAGAGAATCTGAAGTAGGTGTAGGTTTTGACGCACTGAAAGAGGAATATGTAGATATGGTAAAAGCAGGTATCCTTGATCCTGCAAAGGTTACAAGAAGTGCACTGCAGAATGCAACCAGTGTTGCTTCTACATTGCTTACAACAGAATCTGTTGTTGCAAACATTAAAGAAGAAACTCCTGCTATGGCAGGCGGTGCCGGAATGGGCGGAATGATGTAGGCGTTCTAAAAAGAGCGATACGACACTAAAAAAGAAAGTTCGGAAAACCAAGTTTACTTGGAAGTTCCGGACTTTTTTACTGGGCTAAGCGAGCTTGATTTATGATGTACCGCTTGACTTTATATCGGTTTTAAATATACAATATTACTGTAAATGGGTTAAAAATATATTGTATAGAAGGAACGCTTCCAAATAAGCAATTAAAACTTTTGATGGCTTGGATTATAATACATGAGGATGAATTACGGGAAAACTGGGAATTATTAAGTAAAGGAGAAGGATATTTTAAAATAGAACCATTGCGATAGGAGGAATACGATGTTAAGACCGACAGCAACACATGTGGAAGTGATATGTGCATATCAGATATTAGTTGAGTTTGATAATGGAGAGAAGAAGATTTTTGATGTAGAACCCTATATCCAAGGAGAGTGGTATGGGAAACTTAGAGTGTTGGAATATTTTAAAAAAGTGACCACAGATGGATTTACTGTAGTTTGGCCGGAAGGACAGGATATTTGTCCTGATGAGTTATATGAGCTAAGTGAGGGTGTTTGATTAAAATAGGTAGAGAAATCTGGTAGCCAATGACGTAGACAAGGATTGAAATAGTAGCAGAAAGACGAGGATTAAATATGTCAGATGTATTAAAACAATTTAAAGAATATATGGACATAATGGCTCATTATGAGCATGCAGGAAATCAGCTTTATTGGGATATGCAAACCCAGACACCGGATAAGGGGTATGAAAATAAAGTAGATACCCTTACTTTCTTTTCCTCCAAACAGTTTGAGATGGTAACATCCAAAGAATATGGTGATATGTTGGAGAAATTGTCTTCGCCTGAAGAGTTTGAAAAATTGGATGACGGTATGAAAATTACCGTGAAAAGAAGAAAAAGAGATTATGACAAGTTTATTAATGTTCCTGCTAAGTTTCACGAGGAGATGGTGCGTGAGCAGGCAGTGGCACAGCGGGCTTGGGAAAAGGCAAAACGTGCTGCGGATTATTCCCTGTTTAGTCCCCATCTGGAAAAACTCATAGAAATGACAAAGCAACTTGCTGAGTACACAGACCCGGGCAAAGAAATTTATGATGTTCTGGTAAATGAATATGAGGAGGGGATGGATAGTGAAACCATAGACCGTCTTTTCGAAGAAATGAAAGCAGGTCTGCGGCCTTTGCTTCAGAAAATCATGGAAAAACCGGAGCCGGACAAATCAATATTTGAAGGTGAATATCCGATTCACAGTCAAAAGGAACTGGGTGCTTTTTTACTGGATTATATAGGTTTTGACAAAGAAGCCGGCGTAATGAGTGAAAGCGAACATCCTTTTACCATGGGATTCGGACCGAAAGATGTGAGGGTAACCAATCACTATCGTGAACATGATGCCATCGACCCTATGTTCAGTATCATTCATGAAGGTGGACATGCAATCTTTGAGCAGAGCGTGGATGAAAAATACGAAAAGACAGATGTGGCACAGATTAACTTGCTTGGTCTGCACGAAAGCCAGTCCAGATTTTTTGAAAATATCCTGGGAAGAAATATTAATTTCTGGAAACCTATCTATGATAAGGTAGGGGAATATTTGCCCAAATTTAAAGAGATTTCCTTAGAGCAGTTTGAGAGAGAAATCAATCATGTGGTTCCCAGTTTCATCCGGACCGAAGCCGATGAACTGACATATTGTTTCCATATTATCCTGCGCTATGAGATAGAAAAAGCCATTTTCCGTGAAGGGGTATCCGTAGAAGAATTACCGAAGCTTTGGAATGAAAAGATGGAAGAACTTTTGGGCGTGACACCTGAAAATGATGCCGAAGGTATTTTGCAGGATACACATTGGGCAGGTGGAAGTTTTGGATACTTCCCCACATACCTTTTGGGAACGATTTATGATGGTATGTTCCTGGAAGCAGTGGAAGCAGAACTGGGACCGGTAGATGATATTTTGGCAAATGGAAATGTGAAGAAAATCACCAAATGGCTTCAAGACAATATTCATAAAAACGGAAGTATGTATACTTCCGCAGAAGTGGTAAAGAGGATATGCAAAAAGGATATCAGTGCGGAACCGATTATCCGCCACTTTACAAAGAAGTACAATGCACTGTATAAGTTGTAAGACCTTTTCATAACATGTATAAGGGGTGTGGGGAGTCCGCACCCCTTTTTTATCGGAAAGAGAGCGAAAACACAGAGAAACAGTACTATTTTCCTATGAAAATATTGTAAAATTTTTGCATATAACATAGCAATTTACTTTTACTTTGTGGTACAATGTAAATACTTTTATGGTTTAAAGCGTTGCAACTTTAAACTCACATAATATTGCGACGTATTCGGAGGTTATGAAATGATTTGGTCAAAAGAAGAAACCCTTTCCAGACAGGAGATAGAAGAGATTCAGCTTGCCCGTCTGAAAAAGACGGTTGAGTTAAACTGGAACAAGGTTCCTGCTTACAGAAAAAAGATGGAAGAGGCAGGAGTAAAACCGGAAGATATTAAAACATTAAAGGATTTGGCAAAACTTCCTTTTGTTACAAAACAGGATTTGAGAGATAATTATCCCTTTGGACTTTTTGCAGTTCCCCAGGAGGATTTGGTGCGTGTCCATGCATCCAGCGGTACTACCGGTAAGCCTACGGTAGTAGGATATACCAAAAGAGATTTGGAGATGTGGACAGAGTGTGTATCCCGTATCGCAGCAATGGGCGGAGCAACCAAGAAGGATATGGCACAGATTTGTTTCGGTTACGGAATGTTTACCGGAGCCTTAGGTTTGCACTACGGTTTGGAAAATATCGGTGCAACCATTGTTCCTTCCTCTACCGGAAACTCTGAAAAACAGATTATGTATATGAAGGATTTCGGAACCACACTTTTGGTGGCAACTCCCTCTTATGCCCTTCGTCTTGCAGAAGTGGCAATGGAAATGGGTCTGGACCCCAAAAAGGATTTGAATGTGAAAATCGGTCTTGTGGGAAGTGAACTTTTAACAGAGGCTATGCGTACAGAGATGCACAAGCTCTGGGGCGATGACATGCTGGTTACTTCCAACTACGGCATGAGTGAGCTTATGGGTCCCGGAGTGTCCGGTGAATGTGAATATATGGACGGTATGCATATCAATGAAGACTTCTTTATCCCGGAGATTATTGATCCTAAGACAGGAGAAGTTCTTCCTCCCGGAGAAAAGGGTGAATTGGTTATTTCCTGTATCTATAAGGAAGGACTTCCTCTTATCCGTTACAGGACAAAGGATGTAACCAGACTGATTTACGAGCCTTGTAAATGCGGAAGAACTACCTGCCGTATGGAAAATCTGGACGGACGTACCGATGATATGCTGAAAATCCGCGGCGTAAATGTATTCCCCAGCCAGATTGAAGAGGTAATCTTAAGCGTAGAAGAAATCGGTCCTCACTATGAAATTATTGTGACAAGAGAAAATCATGCGGATAAGATGGAAATCCGTGTAGAACTCTTAAAGGCAACAGATACATATAAAGAATTGGAAGAAATCCAGAAAAAAGTTAAGAGTAAGCTTCGTATCGTACTTGGTCTTGATGCAAAGATTAGTCTGGAATCTCCCAATACATTGCAGAGATTTGAAGGAAAAGCAAAACGAGTAAAAGATTTGAGAAAGGAAATATAATCGTGGCAGAGAAGAAAATTATGTTGGGTAATGAAGCCATTGCCCGTGGTGCTTATGAAGCAGGTGTCAAGGTATCCGCAGCTTATCCCGGAACACCCAGTACAGAAATCAGTGAAAATATCGTGAATTATCCGGAGATTTATGCGGAATGGTCTCCCAATGAAAAGGTGGCAATGGAAGTGGCAATCGGAGCATCTATCAGCGGTGTCCGTGCACTTTGTTCCATGAAACATGTAGGTGTAAACGTGGCGAGTGACCCCTTGTACACCATTTCTTATGCGGGTGTAAACGGCGGTCTGGTGTTGGTGGCAGCAGATGACCCCGGTCTTTACAGCTCCCAGAATGAACAGGATACCAGATGCGTGGCAAGAGCAGCGATTGTTCCCGTTATGGAGCCTTCAGACAGCAACGAGGCAAAAGAATTTGTGAAGTATGCTTTTGAGATCAGTGAGAAATATGATACTCCCGTGATTTTGCGTACTACCACAAGACTTTCCCACTCCCAGGGGCCGGTAGAACTCCTTGACAGAGTGGAAGTGGAAGATAAGCCCTATGAAAGAAATCCCCAGAAGTTTGTAATGATGCCCGGTAATGCAAAAGGACGTCATCTTTATGTGGAAGAGCGTATGAAGAAACTGGCGGAGGATGGTTGCGATTTCCCTTTCAATAAGGTAGAGTACGGCGATACTTCCATCGGTTTTATCACTAGTGGTATTCCTTACCAGTATGTAAAGGAAGTATTCCCGAATGCTTCCGTTTTGAAGCTGGGTATGGTACATCCCCTTCCGAAAAAACTGATTCAGGAATTTGCTTCTAAAGTAGATAAATTATACATATTTGAAGAGTTAGAGCCTGTAATTGAGGAACAGGTAAAATCTTGGGGAATCGAAGCAGTGGGCAAGGAAATCTTTACATTGCAGGGTGAGTATAGTGCAAATATGCTCCGCCGTGTTCTTTTGAAAGAAGAGCCTCAGAAGGCAGCAGCAGAGCAGGTGCCTGCAAGACCCCCTATTTTGTGTCCCGGCTGTCCTCACAGAAGCGTATTCTCTGTGCTTAACAAATTAAAAATTCATGCAGCAGGCGATATCGGATGTTATACCCTTGGTGCAGTAGCGCCTTTGAATGTTATTGATACTACCGTTTGTATGGGTGCAAGTATTTCTACTCTTCACGGTATGGAAAAGGCAAAGGGTAAAGATTATATCAAAAACTGGGTTGCAGTTATCGGTGATTCCACCTTCATGCATACCGGTGTAAACTCCCTGATGAACATGGTTTATAACCAGGGAACCGGAACGGTAATGATTTTGGATAACTCCACTACCGGTATGACAGGTCATCAGGACAATGCGGCAACCGGAAAAACCCTGATGGGAGAAGTGGTTCCTGCCATTAATATTATGAAGTTCTGTGAGTCCATGGGTATTAAAAATGTGGTAGAAGTAAATGCATTTGATACTCAGACTTTGGAAAAGGTGATTAAAGAAGAAGTGGCAAAGGATGAGGTTTCCGTAATCATCACAAAATCTCCCTGCGTACTTTTAAAGGGCAATGTATTCCCCAATGTATGCAAGCCAATTCCTGAAAAATGTAAAAAATGTGGTGCGTGCCTCAGACCCGGATGTCCTGCACTGACAAAGAATCCGGACGGTACAATCAGTATCGATACAACAATGTGCAATGGCTGTGGACTTTGCAAGGGATTATGTAAGTTTGATGCCATTGAAACATGTGCGAAATAGGAGGGTGGCAGACATGGAAACAAAGAATATTATGATTGTCGGCGTAGGCGGTCAGGGTACCCTGCTCACCAGCCGGATTTTAGGCGGTATCACAGTAGATGCCGGATATGACGTAAAATTGTCCGAAGTGCATGGTATGGCACAGCGTGGCGGTAGTGTTGTTACTTTTGTAAGATATGGTGAAAAGGTGGCAGAACCTATTGTGGAAGAAGGTCAGGCAGATGTGCTGATTGCCTTTGAAAGATTGGAAGCGCTCCGTTACGCCCATTTCTTAAAACCGGACGGCGTTATTATCGTAAACGACTGGAGAATTGATCCCATTACCGTAGTGACCGGTGCGGCACAGTATCCGGATGAGATTATTGAAAATCTTTCAGCGAAATACAAAGTATATTCTGTTAACGCTATGGAAGAGGCAGTGAAGCTTGGTAATTCCAAAGCATTTAATGTCATTGTACTTGGCCTTGCGGCAAAATACATGGATTTTGATAAGGAAGCATGGCTTAACGTGATTGAAAAAACGGTTCCGCCCAAGACAGTGGAAATCAATAAAAAGGCATTTTTGCTGGGCTACGAAGAGGCGTAAGATTATAACAAGCGGGGTATGGAAAAATGATTTGGAATGAGACAAAGGAATGTATGAGCAGAGACCAGATGCAAAACCTTCAAAGTGCGCGTCTGGTAAAAATGGTGGACAGGGTATATCACAACGTGCCTTTCTACCGCAAGAAAATGCAGGAACTGGGATTGGAACCCGGTGATATCAAAGGTATTGAGGATATTGAGAAACTTCCTTTTACCACAAAAAATGATTTGAGAGACAATTATCCTTTTGGATTGTTTGCAGCTCCCAAATCGGAGATTGTAAGAATTCATGCTTCCAGTGGTACTACCGGTAAGGCTACTGTGGTTGGTTACACCAGAAGAGACTTAGATATCTGGAATGAATGTGTGGCAAGAGCATTTACCATGGCCGGAGTGGGCAGGGATGATATCATCCAGATTGCATATGGTTACGGATTGTTTACCGGTGGTCTTGGTGCCCACGGTGGTGCTGAGAAAATTGGGGCAATGGTAGTGCCTATGTCCACAGGTAACACAAAGAAACTGACTACTATGATGAAGGATTTTGAGGCTACGGCTATTGCATGTACCCCTTCTTATCTGCTTCATATTGCAGAGACATTGGAGGAGGAAGGTTCACTTTCCGATATCAAACTGAAAGCAGCAATCTGTGGTGCAGAGCCTTGGACGGAAAATATGCGTCTTCAGATTGAGAAGAAACTGAACATTCATGCCCATGATATTTATGGTTTATCTGAAATAATGGGACCGGGCGTGGCCTGTGACTGTATTCACCACAAAGGTCTTCATGTACAGGAAGACCACTTCCTTCCTGAAATTATTGACCCGGAAACATTGAAAGGTGTGGCCCCCGGTGAGACAGGAGAACTTGTATTTACCACGCTGACAAAGGAGGGTATTCCTCTTCTCCGTTACCGTACAAGAGACCTTACAAGCATTGATTACAGTCCTTGTGAGTGTGGAAGAACGCTGGCGAGAATCAGCCGGTTCAAAGGCCGTTCTGATGATATGCTGATTATCCGTGGCGTAAACGTATTCCCCAGTCAGATTGAAGCAGCTCTTCTTGAAATGGGTGAGACAACCGCTCATTATATGATGATTGTTGACCGTGTAAATAACTTGGATAGCCTTGAGGTTCAGGTAGAAGTAGACGAGAAGTTCTTCTCTGATGAAATTAAAGAATTAGAAAATCTGACTAAGAAGATTGCCCATGTTATCCAACAGGCAATCGGTCTGGCTGTAAAAGTAAAACTGGTTGAGCCTAAAACCATTGAGAGAAGTATGGGTAAAGCAGTTCATGTAATCGATAAACGTAAGTTGGTATAAATAAGAAACGGAGGAATTCATTATGTATATGAAACAGTTATCAGTTTTTATTGAAAATAGAGAAGGAAGATTACAGGAAGTTTTAGAAGTGCTGAAAAAAAGCAATGTAAATATTGTTTCTTTAAGCTTGGCAGATACCAGCGATTATGGTTTGCTCCGCTTACTTGTAACCGATCCTAAAGCCGGTAAAGAAGCTCTTTCTGCCAACGGTTTTTCCGCTATGCTGACAGATGTTCTGGGTATCAGACTTTCCCATCGTGTGGGACAGCTTCAGGAACTTTTGGAGGTAATCTGTAAAGCGAATATCAGCATCGAGTACATGTATGCTCTTTCTACAGGCACAGATGATGCTTCTGTTGTTATTAAGACTTCTGATTTGGCAAAAGCAGCAGATTTGCTGAAAGGAACAGACGTAGAACTGATTTCCGCAGATGAAATTACAAATATGTAATGGACTTTTAATTAGAAGGATTGAAAGTATAAATTTGACAAAATGAGGGAATGACAGATGATTATAAAAATTGTTTTATTAATCCTATTTTTTGGTGTTATGATCGGAGTGGGTCTCCATTCCAGAAAGCATGCCACAAACGTAAATGATTTCGTTCTGGGCGGAAGAAGTGTGGGCCCCTGGCTTACCGCTTTTGCATATGGCACATCCTATTTCAGTGCCGTAGTATTTGTGGGATATGCCGGACAGTTTGGATATAAGTACGGATTATCAGCCACATGGATAGGAATCGGTAATGCATTGATTGGCTCTTTGCTGGCATGGGTAATATTGGGAAGGCGTACGCGAATTATGAGCAAACATGTCCAGGCATCTACCATGCCGGACTTCTTTGGGAAACGATTTGACAGTAAGTCCCTTCGTGTTGCGGCATCTGTAATTTCCTTTGTATTTTTGATTCCATATACAGCTTCCGTGTACAACGGTCTGTCCAGACTGTTTGAAATGGCCTTTGATGTACCCTATGCAGTGTGTGTTATGGTCATGGCGGCACTGACTTGCGTATACGTTATCTTGGGTGGATATATGGCAACGGCTATCAATGACTTTATCCAAGGAATTATTATGTTGTTTGGTATTGTTGCGGTTATTGTGGCAGTGCTTAACGGACAGGGTGGATTTATGGAAGCCATATTTAAACTTTCCGAACTGGAAAGTGATGTGGCCATTACTATGGGACAAAAAGGAGCATTTGCTTCTTTCTTTGGACCGGACCCTATTAATTTGATGGGGGTAGTAATATTGACCTCCCTGGGAACATGGGGCTTGCCGCAAATGGTACATAAATTTTATGCTATCAAAGATGAGAGAGCAGTTAAGACGGGAACTATTATATCTACGTTTTTTGCCATAGTAGTTGCCGGCGGTTGTTATTTCCTCGGTGGTTTCGGAAGATTGTTTGATACGCCCGCGATTCATAATGAAAGCGGGGCAGTTGTGTATGACGCAATTATCCCCACTATGTTGTCAGACCTTTCTGATGTCTTAATAGGCGTTATTATTGTTTTGGTGCTTTCTGCATCGATGTCCACTTTGTCGTCTTTGGTTTTAACCTCCAGTTCCACACTTACATTGGATGTGATTAAGCCGATTGCGAAGAAGATGGATGATAAAAAACAGCTTTTGGTGATGAGAGTGCTTTTGGTAGTGTTTGTTGCGGTATCTGTATTACTTGCCATCAATCCGCCCACCTTTATCGCCCAACTCATGGGTATTTCCTGGGGCGCACTGGCAGGTGCATTCCTGGCTCCTTTCCTTTATGGTCTGTATTGGAAAGGCGTTACCAAGGCGGCAGTTTGGGCAAGCTTTGTTTGCGGCGTAGGTATTACCGTGGCAAACATGTTCTTTAAATTTATTGCATCCCCCATCAATGCAGGTGCGGTTGCGATGGTTGCAGGACTGATTGTAGTGCCTGTTGTCAGCCTGATTACTCCCAAGATGAAGAAGGAAAAGCTGGAAGAGTTGTTTGTCTGCTATGAGGAAAAGGTAATGGTAGAGCAGAAACTGGTACTCACAGAGGATGAGAAAAAGTAAACGGATAAAAGCAATTTAATCGTTGACAAATAAACGAAATTACATTAGACTTAAGTTCAAAGCAAATGATTTCTTTGGACTTAGGTCTTTTTGTTTTGGTTTGTGATAAACCATTTTCTTTTTCGGGCAGTTCTGCCCATACTCTTGAAATCCTGCTTTTAATCCCATTTTTATTTTAATAAGCAGGAGAAGCAGAAGGTGTGTTGTGTTTTCCTGTGTGTAAGGAGGAAATATATGACACAAGATGTAAAAACAAAATTGGATAAAATGAATTTGGTGGATAAGTTTCTGTTTGATGAGGTTATGGATTGTGATGAAGCTTATGAGGACGCGGTCAGTATTTTACTGGAAAGGGAAATTCATCTGTTGACACCGTCCCAAACTGAAAAGGAACTGCGGGTTTCACCGCAGCTGCGGGCAGCCAGGCTAGACGTCATCAGCATGGATGAAGAACGCCGGATTTATTTTACAGAGATGCAGCAGAAGAACACATACAATTTGGAAAAGCGAAGCCGGTATTATCAAGCACAGGTAGATGTATCTCTGCTTGCGTCCGGAGAGAAAAACTTTAATAAACTTCCAAATGCGTGTTTTATTTTGGTAGCACCATTTGACATATTCGGCAAAGGATTGTACAGATATACATTTATCGGGACTTGTCAGGAATGTCCTGAACTGAAACTAAATGATGGTGCAGTCCGGATTTTTATTAACACAAGAGGTGAAAACCGGGAAGAATTTTCACAGGAATTTTTAGACTTTATGGAGTATATAGAAGATACTACGGACGCGGTCGCAGAGTGTTCAAAAAGTGAGCGGTTGAAACGAATACATGAAGTTGTGAAGAAAGTGAAACTTTCAGAAAAGACGGGGGTGAAACTGATGCAGAGATGGGAAGAAAATGCAATGATACGTGAGGAAGGATTTGGCGAGGGACATAGTCAAGGACAGAGAAACCAGTGTATTGAAGATATTCGTAATTTAATGAAAAATCTTAAACTGACGGCAATGCAGGCGATGGATGTTTTGGAAATTCCGCAGAATGAACAAGAAGAATATTTATCTCATATTCAATAAATGCAAGAGTACGACGGATATTATTGTTAAATAAAGCAAACAAAAATGTTGACAATCCCGTATTTTAAGCCTATACTGATTATAGTTTAATAATGCATACTAGAGTAAGAGTGACGGAAACGCCACTCTTTCTTGTTTGTTTGGAATAGATTTAAATAATTCCATGGAAAAACAAACAATTATTGCTATTAAGAAAGGAACAGGTGGCAAATGGCAAAACGAGATACCTATGAAGCCCGCACCGAAGAATTGCTCGCACCTATCGTGGAAAAGTATGGTGTGGAAATCTACGATGTAGAGTATGTAAAAGAAGGTAGTGAGTGGTATTTACGTGCTTATATTGATAAGCCGGAAGGTGTAAATATCATCGACTGTGAAAATGTCAGCAGGGCACTTTCCGATGCTCTTGACAAGGAGGATTTCATTCCGGAAGCGTATATTTTGGAAGTTAGCAGTCCCGGACTTGGAAGAACCTTGAAGAAAGATAAACATCTGGAAAAGAGTATTGGTGAGGAAGTGGAAATCAAACTTTTCAAACCAATTGATAAATGCAAAGAGTTTTCCGGAATCCTGGAAAAGTTTGATGCAGACAGCATTACAATTTCCGTAGAAGACAAAGAAATTGTGTTTCAGCGAAGTGACATAGCACTCATCCGTCTGGCACTTGATTTTTAAGAAATAACATCTGATTGGAAAATACGTTTCAGATAGAAAATAGGAGGATAAGACAAAAAATGAACAAGGAATTAATGGAAGCACTGGACATTTTGGAGAAGGAGAAAGAGATTAGCAAAGAGACTCTCTTTGAGGCTATTGAGAACTCTCTGATGACAGCTTGCAAAAACCATTTCGGAAAAGCAGATAATATTAAAGTTGAAATCAACAGGGAAACTTGCGATTTCCTTTGCTATGCAGAAAAGGAAGTTGTGGAGACAAAGGAAGAAGTAGAAGATGATTGCCTGCAGATTGCATTGGAAGATGCAAAAGCAGTTTCCAAGAAAGCAAAGGTTGGCGACCTTCTTCATGTGGAAATCAAATCCAAAGAATTTGGACGTATTGCAACACAGAATGCAAAGAACGTAATTCTTCAGAAGATTCGTGAGGAAGAAAGAAGCGTTATCTATAATCAGTATTACGAAAAAGAAAAGGACGTTGTTACCGGTGTGGTACAGCGTTATGTTGGTAAAAACATCAGCATTAACCTTGGTAAAGCAGATGCATTACTTACAGAAGCGGAGCAGGTTAAGGGTGAAGTATTTAAACCCACAGAGAGAATTAAAGTTTACATTGTTGACGTAAAGAACACTCCGAAAGGACCCCGTATCAATGTAAGCCGTACTCATCCGGAGCTTGTAAAGCGTTTATTTGAAAATGAAGTGACAGAAATCAAAGACGGTACAGTAGAAATTATGAGCATTGCCCGCGAAGCAGGAAGCCGTACCAAAATTGCGGTATGGAGTAATGACCCTAACGTGGATGCGGTTGGTGCATGTGTAGGTAAAAACGGAGAGAGAGTTAACACTGTTGTAGATGAACTTCGCGGTGAGAAAATTGATATCGTTGACTGGGATGAGAACCCCGGTAACCTGATTCAGAATGCCCTTTCCCCTGCAAAAATTGTTGCAGTATTTGCGGATCCTGATGAAAAGACAGCAAAAGTAGTTGTTCCTGACTATCAGTTGTCCCTGGCTATCGGTAAAGAAGGCCAGAACGCAAGACTGGCGGCAAGACTTACCGGTTATAAGATCGATATTAAGTCCGAAACTCAGGCGAAGGATGCACCCGGTTTCCGTTATGAGGACTATGTAGACGAATACGATGAGTATGATGAAGAATACGAAGAGTATGACGGTGAGTACGAAGAGGAGTACACAGAATAATTCATGAATAAGAAAATTCCCATGAGACAATGCGTTGGATGTGGCACAATGAAGAGCAAAAAAGAAATGATGCGTGTTTTAAAAACAGCAGAAGATCAGATTGTTCTTGATGTAACCGGAAAAAAGAACGGTAGAGGCGCATATCTTTGTATAGCAGAAGAGTGCTTGAAAAAAGCGAGAAAAAACAAAGGGCTTGAGCGTTCTTTTAAAATGAGTATTCCCGAAGAGGTATACAATTCCTTAGAAAAGGAGTTTGAAGAGAGTGAAGCCAAATAAAATTTATTCCCTGCTTGGTCTAGCCATGCGGGGTAGAAATGCAGTGAGCGGAGAGTTTGCCACGGAGAGCGCGGTAAAGGATGGCTCCGCCATGTTAGTCATCGTGGCAGGAGATGCTTCAGGTAACACAAAAAAACTTTTTTCCAATAAATGTTCTTTCTATGAAGTTCCGTATTTTGTATATGGTACCAAAGAAGAATTGGGGCACGCCATTGGGAAAGATATACGGTCATCGCTGGCGGTAACAGACGAAGGGCTGGCACAGGCGATAATCGGACAATTGGAAGAAACGGAAAAACTAGGAGGTAGTGAGCGTGGCTAAAATTAAAGTACATGAGCTTGCAAAAGAATTAGGTATACCGAGCAAAGATGTCTTAACTTTTTTGCAGGATAAAGGTGTAGAAGTTAAGGCTGCTCAGAGCAGTATAGAAGATGGTGACGCACAGAGCGTCAGAAGTCATTTTGGCGGTGGGGAGAAGAAGGAAGCTCCCGCAGCACCGGTAAAGACAGAAAATACAGAGAGCAAGAGCGAGGAAGAGAAACCTGCGGAAACAAAAGCAACAGAGAATGCCGCAGAAGCTCCAAAGAAAAAGAAAATTATTTTTGTCAGCAACCCTCAGAATTCAAAGATGAGTGGTCAAAGACCCCAGGGACAGCGTCCTCAAGGTCAGGGACAAAATCAGGGAAGACCCCAGGGTCAGAGACCTCAAGGTCAGGGAAACCAGAACAGACCTGTAAACGGACAGAACCGTCCCGGACAGCAGCCTGCTTACAGAACACCCATTAAACCCTTGACCCCGCCTTCACCCACTCCTTCTGTACAGATGGTTCCCAACCGTCCTAAACAGAAGACTGCAGAGGAAGTAGTGGAGACAAAGCAGGTTGAGAATGTTCAGGTTGAAGCGGTGCAGAATAATGCAGTACAAAGTGCACCTGTGCAGAACAGACCGGAACAGGCAGAGAGACCTGAGCGCGGAAATTATCAGCAGAGAAATAATGATAGACCTTTTAATCGCGAGAGTCGCGAAGGCCGTGATAACAGAACCGGTGACAGACCTTTTAACCGTGAGAACAGAGAAGGAAGAGATGGCCGTGGTTCCTTCCAGGGACAGGGTCAGCGCAGACCTGAAGGCGGTGCACGTCCTGCAGGTAATGGTATGGGCCAGGGAAGAGACGGTGGATTCCGTGGCGGTAATGCAGGCGGTGGAAAGCCCTTTAATAAAGATTTTAATAAAGATAAGGATGCGGATTTCCAGAGAGGAAACGGCTCCGGCGACAGATTTAAAAAGCAGGGTGCAGGTAAAGGCGGTTTCGTAGCAGAGGCACCCGGTAAAGATGTTGAAAAGCATAGAGAAGAAGAAAAACGTCGCTTTAGTCAGGAAAAAGATAAACGTTCCAAAAAAGACCACATTTACGAAGAGGAAGAGAACTTAAAGGCAAAACCCGGACGTTTTATCAAGCCCGAGAAGAAGAAAGAAGAAGTGGTTGAGGAAGTAATCAAGGTTATTACACTTCCGGAAGTAATCACAATTAAAGATTTAGCGGATAAAATGAAAATCCAGCCTTCCGCTATCGTTAAGAAGTTGTTCATGGAAGGCAAAATTGTGACTGTAAACCAGGAAATCTCTTATGAAGAAGCAGAAAATATTGCCATGGAATACGAGATTCTTTGTGAGCAGGAAGTAAAAGTAGACGTTATCGAAGAACTTTTGAAGGAAGAGGATGAAGCGGCGGATGAACTTCGTGACAGACCTCCCGTTATCTGTGTAATGGGACACGTAGACCATGGTAAAACTTCCCTGCTTGATGCAATCCGTAAAACAAATGTTACAGATAGAGAAGCCGGTGGTATTACACAGCACATTGGTGCTTATACTGTAACTGTACAGGATAGAAAGATTACTTTCCTGGATACACCCGGACATGAAGCGTTTACCGCTATGCGTATGCGTGGTGCAAATTCTACAGATATTGCAATTCTTGTAGTTGCGGCAGATGACGGTGTAATGCCTCAGACAATTGAAGCAATCAACCATGCGAAGGCCGCAGGTATTGAAATTATCGTTGCAGTGAACAAGATTGATAAGCCCAGTGCAAACATTGACCGTGTAAAACAGGAGCTTACCGAGTATGAACTTATCGCTACGGATTGGGGCGGAACTACAGAATTTGTTCCCGTTTCTGCAAAATCCGGAGAAGGTATTGAAGACCTGCTTGAAACAATTCTGCTGACAGCAGATATTTTGGAACTGAAGGCAAACCCCAACAGACGTGCAAGAGGTCTTGTTATCGAAGCACAGCTTGATAAAGGCCGTGGTCCTGTTGCTACCGTTTTGGTACAGAAGGGTACCCTTCATGTAGGTGACTTCATTTCTGCAGGTTCTGCACACGGTAAAGTAAGAGCAATGGTGGATGATAAGGGAAGAAGAGTAAAAGAAGCTACTCCTTCCACACCGGTTGAGATTTTAGGTCTTTCCGATGTTCCCAGTGCAGGTGAAGTATTCATCTCCCACGACAATGATAAGACAGCAAAAACTTATGCCGAAACTTATCTTGCTCAGAATAAAGAAAAAATGCTGGAAGAGACAAAATCCAGAATGTCTCTGGATGATTTGTTCTCCCAGATTAAAGAAGGCAATCTGAAAGAACTTAACCTGATTGTTAAAGCTGACGTTCAGGGTAGTGTAGAAGCTGTAAAACAGAGTCTGATGAAACTTTCTAACGAAGAAGTTGTGGTAAAATGTATCCATGGCGGCGTAGGTGCCATCAATGAATCTGATGTTGTTTTGGCAAGTGCATCCAATGCGATTATTATCGGATTTAACGTTCGTCCCGATGTGACAGCTAAGGCTACTGCAGAGAGAGAGGGCGTAGATGTACGTCTTTACAAGGTTATTTATCAGGCTATCGAGGATATTGAGGCAGCTATGAAAGGTATGTTGGATCCCGTATTTGAGGAGAAGGTTATCGGTCATGCTGAGGTTCGTCAGATATTCAAGGCTTCCGCTGTTGGTAATATTGCAGGTTCCTATGTGCTGGATGGTATTTTCCAGAAGGGCTGTAAGGTTCGTATCAGCAGGGAAGGAAAGCAGATTTTCGAAGGCGAGTTAGCATCCTTAAAGCGTTTCAAGGACGATGTAAAGGAAGTAAAATCAGGCTTCGAATGTGGTCTTGTATTTGCAGGCTTTGATCAGATGCAGGAACTGGATATCGTGGAAGCTTATATCATGGTAGAAGTTCCCCGCTAAAAATCTGATTGCAAATTTTTAGCGGGTCAAAACGAGGATAAACGAAACCTGTTTTGACGGTGTATTGATTAGTGTGGAAAGGTATAGAATGAGAAAAAATAGTGTTAAGAGCACCAGGATTAATGGTGAGGTTCAGAGAGTATTGGCAGAGGTGATTCGTGGAGAAATCAAAGATCCGCGAATCAGTCCCCTTACCAGTGTGGTTGCGGTAGAAGTGGCACCGGATCTAAAGACCTGCAAGGCTTGGATCAGTGTACTGGGAGATGAACAGGCAAGAAAAGATACCTTTGCAGGTCTTAGAAGCGCAGAAGGTTTTATCAAAAACCAGCTTGCCAGAAAAATCAATCTCCGCAACACGCCGGAAATCACATTTATTATGGACCAGTCTATTGAGTACGGTGTAAATATGTTAAAGAAAATCGATGAGGTCATCGGCGAGATGCCCCAGCGGGATGAAGAAGATGAAGGAGCAGAAAATTGAGCAAAATAAATCTGCTTAAGCAGTGTGACGGCGCGTCCAGAATTGCCATCAGTGCCCATATCAGGCCGGATGGGGACGCGGTCTGTTCCTGTATGGCGTTATATTACTATTTGAGAAAAATGATGCCGGACACAGAGGTGAAAGTTTTTTTGGAAAAACCTTCGGATGTGTTTGCAGGCATGAAGGATTTTGACCAGATAGACAGTACATTTGCAGATGAGGGAACCTTCGATGTGTTCTTTGCTTTGGACTGTAACAGAGACCGGCTTGGTGATGCGGAAAAATATTTTGCATCAGCCGGAAAAACCATTAACATCGACCATCATATCAGTAACGCAGAAGGATGTGGCGATGTAAATGTGGTAGAGCCAAAGGCAAGTGCTACAGCAGAGGTGCTGTATGGACTTTTCGAGGAGGAGGCTTTGGATGCGGATATCGCAGAGGCCCTTTATACTGCAATTATTCATGATTGTGGGGTGTTCCAGTATTCGAATACATCCCCCAAAACCATGGAAATCGGTGCAAAGTTAATCCGCTACGGATTTAATTTTTCGAGATTAATTGAGGAAACCTTTTACCAGAAGACTTATCTGCAAAACCAGATTATGGGACGTGCATTGATGGAAAGCATCCGTTTTATGGATGGCAGATGCATCGTCAGCTGTGTGGATCGTAAAACAATGGAGTTTTATGGGGCAGGCACCGGCGATCTGGATGGTATTGTGAATCAGCTCCGCAATATAAAAGGAATTGATTGTGCAGTCTTTATGTATGAGATTGGTCCGATGGAGTATAAGGTGAGTATGCGTTCCAATGAAAATGTGGATGTGTCAAAAGTTGCGTCTTATTTTGGCGGCGGCGGACATATCCGTGCGGCAGGCTGCACCATGAAGGGAACCTTCCATGATGTGGTCAATAACCTGTCTTTACATATTGAAAATCAGTTGGAAGAGAGATAATATGTTAAACGGTATCATCAATATTTATAAAGAAGCGGGTTTTACCTCCCATGATGTGGTGGCGAAAATGCGCGGTATTTTGAAACAGAAAAAGATTGGACATACAGGTACCCTGGACCCGGAAGCGGTTGGGGTACTTCCTGTATGTTTGGGAAGTGGTACGAAACTTTGTGACGTATTAACGGACCATGACAAAGAATATGAGGCTGTTTTGCTTCTTGGTGTTTCTACCGATACGCAGGATACAACAGGAGCAGTTCTTGCGGAAAGAGAAGTGACCTGCACTGCGGATGAAGCTTTAGAGGCAGTGATGTCTTTTGTGGGCGAATATGACCAGATTCCTCCTATGTATTCAGCGCTTAAAGTGGATGGAAAGAAACTTTATGAACTGGCAAGAGCCGGAAAAGAAGTGGAGAGAGCGGCAAGACGGGTAATTATAGAGAATATTGTTGTTGAAAAAATAGAATTGCCCCGGATCACCATGAAGGTTTCCTGTTCAAAGGGGACCTACATCCGAACCCTGTGCCATGATATTGGTGAAAAATTGGGTGTGGGCGGAGCAATGGAATCTTTAAAACGTACCAGAGTAGGGCAATTTGTGATTGAAGATGCCATTACTCTTTCGGAACTGGAACAGCTCCGGGATGAAAACAGGGTTGAAGAGAAAATTTTGGCTGTGGACAAGTTTTTTTCGGATTTGTCCGGGGTTCATGTAAAAGAAGAGTTTACCAAGCTTATTGAGAATGGAAATGCTTTTTACAAACAGCATGTGGCGGAACCGGAATGCTTCAAAGCAGGTAACCGGATTAGAGTATATGACAGCCAAAATAAGTTTTACGGGATTTATGAATATGATGCAGAGCGTCGTAGAATGAAGCCATGGAAAATGTTTTTAAATGAATAATTTACACACAGTATGATTAGAATATAATGTCTTGCATACCGGATTGGTAGGAAGGATTAAAATGGATATTATTACCGGAACAAAAGAATTTTGTCCGCAAATGTCTACTGCCGTGGCAATGGGAAAATTTGACGGCGTGCATATCGGACATAAAAAGTTGCTTGCGGAAATACTGGAACAAAAGAAAAACGGCCTAAAGGCGTGTGTCTTCACTTTTGACCCGACACCGGCTGTTTTTTTTGGCTTGTCCGATGGCAAAGAATTGACGACAAAAGAAGAAAAAAGGGCTCTTTTTGAGGAGATGGGTATCGATATTTTGGTGGAATTCCCAATGAATGAGGAGACTGCCAAAATGGCACCGGATGTGTTTGTGAAAACGGTCCTTGTAGAGACGCTGGGTGCGGCCTATGTGGCAGCCGGTACAGATGTTTCTTTTGGACATAAAGGAGCCGGAAATGCCAAATTGCTTCAGAGCATGTCCATAGAGTATGGTTATCAGGTAAAACTGATAGATAAACTTTGTGTGGAGGGACGGGAAGTCAGTTCGACATTCGTCCGTGAGGCACTGGAAAAGGGCGAAGTGGCATTGGCGGCGGGGCTGCTTGGTGAAGCCTATGCTGTCCGGGGAACCGTGGTGCATGGCAGGAAGTTAGGACGTACATTAGGCTTTCCTACCGTAAATCTTGTGCCGGAAGAATGTAAATTGATGCCACGGAACGGAGTATACCGTTCGGTGGTAACTATAGACGGAAAAGAATACAAAGGTATCAGCAATGTGGGTTATAAACCTACGGTGTCAGGGGATAGAAAGACCTGCGGCGTGGAAACCTATATTTATGATTTCCAGGAAGAGATATACGGAAAAGAAATAAAAGTGGCATTTTGCGAATTTTGCAGACCGGAAAAGAAATTTGATTCTGTAGAGGAACTAAAAGAGCAGATTAAGCAGGATATGCTTGGAAATTGGTAATATTTTGTAATTGCTGTGGGCGCGTTGACTGGTATATTGGAGCTGGATATAATACATTTGTAACAAAAATGTAACAAATGAATTAGAAAGGCAACAAAATGAAAAAAAGAACCATAATGGTTTCGGGGATGTGTCTGGCAGGTATATTGTTGTTAAATCCGATTCATGTATCTGCGGAAGGAATAAGCGCCATCAGAAGCGTGATTCCAAATGCCGGGGCAGCGTCTATATATACATTGGAATTGACGGAAGAAGAGTGCCTGAAAGCGGCAGCGGAAGTGGATACCTCTGTATGGGGATATACAAACCTTGGAATTGCAAATGTAAACGAGAATTTAAATGTTCGGAAAGAACCCGGCACAGCTTCTTCCCTGGTGGGAAAAATGAAAAACGGAAGTGCCTGTGAGATATTGGAAATCTCAAATGGGTGGGTTCATATTAAATCCGGTGAAGTGGAAGGTTATGTAAGTGAGGCCTATTTACTCACCGGTGCGGCAGCCAAAATAAAAGCCAGGGAGTTAGTGAATAAGGTAGCGAAAGTAAATGCAGATGCATTAAAGGTCCGTGATAATGCGGGACTTGACGGCGGAGTGCTTACCCAGGTTCCCAAGAATGAGGAACTGGATTATGTGGAAACTGTGGGGGAATGGGTAAAAGTCAATATTGACGGTAATGAGGCATATGTTTTTGGGGAGTATGTAGATATTTTTGAGAAACTGGATACGGCTGTTTCCATGAAGGAACTGAAATATGGCGAGGGTGTAACCAATCTTAGGGTGGACCTTGTGGAATATGCGAAACAGTTTATCGGGAATCCCTATGTCTGGGGCGGTACCAGTTTGACAAAAGGGGCAGATTGTTCCGGTTTTGTGCAATCTGTTTTTAAGAAATTTAATATAAAACTATCCAGAACATCCAGAACCCAGGCAGGGGACGGAAAGAAAATCAGTGCGGCAGATTTACAGCCCGGAGATTTGATTTTTTATGCAAACAGCTCCGGAACGATCAACCACGTGGCGATTTACATCGGTAACAGTCAGGTGGTACATGCCAGCAGTCCCAAGACCGGTATTAAGATTTCCAAATACAATTATCGTACTCCGGTAAAATATGTGGATGTTATTAAGGATTAAAGAGAATGTCCCGTGATGAAAAAACATTGACATTTTATGGTAAAATAGCTATACTAAGTTCAGTTAAACCGATGATTGAGAAGAGTACTTTTGCGGAAAGCTTACAGAGACCTGCGGTTGGTGGAAAGCAGGAGATGGAAACAAAAGGAATGGACTCATGAGGGCGGTCCGAAAGAGCGTATGTTGTAAAAAAGAGCAGGCGATTTAGTAGGAACCGACGGCATCCGGCCGTTACACCGGAAGCATATGATTGTATGTGGAAACATGGTGGCGAAAAGATTAGGTTCTTATCCTGTGTGGATAAGGACCTTTTTATATTTATTAAGCTGCTTTGCACGTATGGTCGGAAAATTTTTGGCCCGGGAAGGCAGATAGGAGATTTTTTATGAGTAAAATTATTTTAACAGGTGACAGACCTACAGGAAGATTGCACATTGGACATTATGTGGGTTCCCTCAGAAGAAGAGTAGAACTTCAGAATTCCGGTGAATTTGACAAGATTTTCATTATGATTGCAGATGCACAGGCACTGACAGATAACGCAGATAACCCGGATAAAATCAGAGACAACATTATTGAGGTTGCTTTGGATTATTTATCTTGCGGACTTGACCCCGCAAAATCCCATTTGTTCATTCAGTCCATGATTCCGGAACTGACAGAGCTGTGCTTCTACTACATGAATCTGGTAACAGAGGCGCGTCTGAAACGTAATCCTACGGTTAAGACAGAGATTCAGATGAGAGGCTTTGGGGAGAGTATTCCGGTAGGATTTTTGACATATCCCATCAGCCAGGCAGCAGATATTACCGCATTTAAGGCAACTACCGTTCCGGTTGGTGAAGACCAGCTTCCCATGATTGAGCAGTGCCGTGAAATCGTACGCAAATTTAACTTTACTTACGGAGATACTCTGGTCGAGCCTGAGGCACTGATTCCCCAGAATCAGATTTGTTGCAGACTGCCCGGTACAGACGGCAAGGCAAAAATGAGTAAATCCCTTGGTAACTGCATTTACCTTTCCGACAGTGAAGAGGAAGTTACCAAAAAGATTATGAGTATGTTTACAGACCCCAATCACTTAAAGGTAAGCGATCCCGGTTCCTTGGAGGGAAATGCGGTATTTACTTATCTGGATGCTTTCTGTAAAGATGAGCATTTCGAGAGATATTGTCCCGATTATGCAAATTTGGATGAAATGAAGGCTCATTATCAGAGAGGCGGTCTGGGTGACGTAAAGGTAAAACGTTTCCTGAATTCCATCATGCAGGAAGAACTGGCACCTATCAGGGCACGCAGGGCAGAATTTGAGAAAAATATTCCCGAAGTATACGAAATTTTGAAGAAGGGCTGTGAAGCGGCAAGAGCAGAAGCTTCCAAGACTTTGGATGAGGTCCGTGCCGCTATGAGAATCAATTATTTTGATGATGCCGAACTTATCCGTTCTCAGGCAGAGAAGTTTGCAAAAAAAGAGAATTAGTCTTTACAAAACAAATACTATGTGATATTATATCAAAGTATGATTTGCAACCGGTACTCAGGTTTTGGACACTCCGACCGAGCCTTAGTATCTGGCGATTATTATAATTTAAGGAGGAAACAAAAATGATTTCTAAAGAGAAGAAAACAGCAATCATGAACGAGTATGCTACATGCCCCGGTGATACAGGTTCACCTGAAGTACAGGTAGCAGTACTGACAGCAAGAATCCAGGAGCTTACAGAGCATCTGAAAGCACATCCCCAGGATAACCATTCCAGACGCGGTATGTACAAAATGGTAGGTCAGCGTCGTGGTCTTCTTCAGTACCTGAAGAAGAAAGATATCGAGAGATATCGTTCTCTGATCGAAAGACTCGGTCTTAGAAAATAATTATGTAAGAAGAAGGCGGAGCGCGTCCGATTTGATTCGGCCTCTCCGCCTTATCTTGTATAAGCGGATTACCGCAAGTAACTGTAAACCGCCGGGTAGTAGCTCGTTCCGAGACCGCTGAAAAGTATATTTGGTTAAGTGTATTTTTCAGTAGTTTCGGGAAGGACCCCGGCAGACGTAAAAGAAGCCCACAAAAGTGGAGCAAAAGGAGAAAAAAGTATGAAGACATTTACAATGGACCTTGCAGGCCGTACTTTAAGTGTTGAAGTAGGCAAAGTAGGTAAACAGGCTAACGGATGTGCATTCATGCAGTACGGTGAGACAACAGTTCTTTCCACAGCAACTGCATCTGACAAGCCCAGAGACGGTATTGATTTCTTCCCTCACAGCGTAGAGTATGAAGAGAAATTATATGCCGTAGGTAAAATCCCCGGCGGATTCAATAAAAGAGAAGGAAAAGCAAGCGAAAATGCTATCCTTACAAGCCGTGTAATCGACAGACCTATGCGTCCTCTGTTCCCTAAGGATTACAGAAACGATGTTACATTGAACAATATGGTAATGAGCGTAGACCCTGAGTGCCGTCCTGAACTTGTGGCAATGCTTGGTGCAGCAATTGCAACATGCATTTCCGACATTCCTTTCGATGGTCCTTGTGCTATGACACAGGTTGGTCTCGTTGATGGCGAGTTTGTTATCAACCCTTCTCAGGAACAGTGGAAAAACGGTGATTTGAACCTGACAGTAGCTTCCACAACTGAGAAAGTTATCATGATTGAAGCAGGTGCTAACGAAGTTCCTGAAGCAAAAATGATCGAAGCTATCTACATGGCTCATGAAGTTAACCAGACTATTATCGCTTTCATCAACCAGATTGTTGCTGAAGTTGGTAAACAGAAACATGAGTACACAAGCTGCGCAATTCCCGCAGAGCTGTTTGACGCTATGAAAGCAATTGTAACTCCCGAAGAAATGGAAGTTGCTGTATTCACAGATGACAAGCAGACAAGAGAAGGCAATATTAAAGAAATCACTGCAAAATTGGAAGAAGCATTTGCTGAGAATGAAGAATGGCTTGCACTCCTTGGCGAAGCTGTATATCAGTATGAAAAGAAAACTGTCCGTAAGATGATCTTAAAAGATCACAAGAGACCTGACGGACGTGCAATCACTCAGATCCGTCCTCTTGCTGCAGAAACAGATCTTATTCCCAGAGTACACGGTAGTGCAATGTTCACACGTGGACAGACACAGATTTGTAACGTATGTACACTTGCTCCTCTTTCTGAACAGCAGAAACTGGATGGTTTGGATGAGAACGAAGTTGCTAAGAGATATATGCATCACTACAACTTCCCTTCCTACTCCGTAGGTGAGACAAAACCTTCCCGCGGACCGGGACGTCGTGAAATCGGTCACGGTGCACTGGCTGAGAGAGCACTGATTCCTGTGCTTCCTTCTGAGGAAGAGTTCCCTTATGCTATCCGTACCGTATCCGAGACTTTCGAGTCCAACGGTTCCACATCTATGGCATCTACATGCGCTTCCTGTATGTCCCTGATGGCTGCAGGTGTGCCTATTAAGAAAATGGTTGCAGGTATTTCCTGTGGTCTTGTAACAGGCGATACAGATGACGATTATGTACTGCTTACCGATATCCAGGGTCTGGAAGACTTCTTCGGCGACATGGACTTCAAGGTAACAGGTACAGAAGACGGTATCACAGCAATCCAGATGGATATCAAGATTCACGGTCTTACAAGACCTATCGTTGAAGGTGCTATCGCTCAGTGCCGCGAAGCAAGAATGTTCATCATGGATACATGTATGAAACCTGCTATCAGCGAGCCCAGAGCAGAAGTTAGCAAATACGCTCCTAAGATTGTATCTATCCAGATCGATCCCGAGAAGATTGGTGAAGTTGTTGGTCAGCGTGGTAAGACTATCAATGAAATCATCGCTCGCACAGGCGTTAAGATTGACATCACAGACGACGGTAAAGTTGCTGTATGCGGAACAGATGCTGCTATGATCGAGAAGGCTGTAGAAATCATCAAGATTATCGTTACAGAATTCGAAGAAGGTCAGATCTTCAAAGGTAAAGTAGTAAGCATTAAAGAATTCGGTGCATTCATCGAGTTTGCACCCGGCAAAGAAGGTATGGTTCACATCTCTAAGATCTGCAAAGAGAGAATTGAGCATGTAGAAGACGTACTGACACTTGGCGATACCGTTACAGTTGTTTG
>JAZNGC010000014.1:0-41700 GCA_045589155.1 Lachnospiraceae bacterium | reverse complement strand
TTAAACATTTCTTCTTCGGGAAGAGAAAGAAATGCTTCTTTGAACTGACTTTTTTTATTTTTCTCCCCATCTACGTAACAACCACAGATACGGTTAATAGAGCAATTCCTGGGAGTAAATAATTTCTTGATTTCTGAGATTTCGACTTTGTTCATATTTATCCTTCCGTGCCGGGAAATATTGGGTATCCGGCTTACAATTATTTATTTTTTTGAAAAAAAGTGCCTCTTAAGTATAGCTTAATTTGACGAAATTCACAAGTATTTCGGTGAGAGGTGTTTAAATGTAATATTCCTTGACGAAACAGGTGAAAAACCTGCGATAGGTTTGGGTTGAAGAAGAAAAGAGTAAGTGCGTATAATGTGAAAAAGAAGATTTTTGTAAAAGGGAGGCTTTTCATGGAACAATTAAATTTAATGCTTGCGAATGATAATGAAAAAGTACACAAAATCTTGGATGATTTGATGAATGCTGACAAAGAATTTCAGATTATGATAACGGTTCCTTCCGGTCGCAAAGAACCGGTGACCATAAGAGAACCTAAATTTGAGATACAGCCGAAAATACGGGAGAGCGAAGTGGCAAACAGGAAAGTGTCACGGGACTTGGAAAAGGATGTTACGGATATGATTCATGAAATCGGCGTGCCGGCACATATTAAGGGATACCAGTACTTACGGGAAGCAATTATGATGTCGGTGGAGGACAATTCCATGCTCAGTTCTATCACAAAGGTGCTGTATCCCACCATTGCAAAACGGTTCCAGACAACCCCGAGCAGAGTGGAAAGGGCTATCCGCCACGCTATTGAAGTGGCATGGTCCAGAGGAAAAATGGAAACCCTGGACGGACTTTTCGGGTATACCGTAAATACGGGAAAGGGCAAGCCCACAAACTCTGAATTTATCGCACTGATTGCAGACCGGATCCGCTTGCAATATCGTGATTTATAATAAAAAAAGAACTTTAAAAGAAACCCTCTCTGGTGTATAATATAGGCAAATGTATGGTTATGGAGGTTGCGATGAAAAAAATATTATTTGTTGCATCAGAGGGTGTGCCTTTTATTAAAACAGGCGGTTTGGCTGACGTTGTGGGATCCCTTCCAAAATGTATCGATAAGAGATATTTTGATGTAAGAGTTATGATTCCCCGTTATACCTGCATGAAGCCGGAAATGCATGAAAAACTGACCTATGTCAATCATTTTTACATGGATTTTAATTGGCGTGAAGTTTATGTGGGAATTCTGGAAGCAGAAGTAGACGGAATTAAATATTATTTGATAGATAACGAGAGTTATTTCGGCGGATTTAAACCCTATGGTGACAATGCGTTATATGAAATCGAAAAGTACGCATATTTTTCAAAGGCAGCACTTTCTGCACTGCCCATCATCGGATTCCAGCCGGATGTTATCCATTGCCATGACTGGCAGACTGCACTCATTCCCGTATATTTGGATGACCGGTTCAAACAGGGTGATTTCTTTAAAAATATGAAGACGGTTATGACTATCCACAACCTGAAATTCCAGGGTAAATGGGGCGTTGATGATGTCCAGAACATTACTGGATTGCCCAGCCGTTATTTCACGGCAGATACCATGGAGGCTTACGGGGATGCAAATCTTCTCAAAGGTGGTCTGGTATTTGCGGATGCCCTTACCACAGTAAGTAACACTTATGCGGAAGAGATTAAGACTGCATTTTATGGCGAGGGTATGGATGGACTTTTGAATGCCAGAGCCTGTGATTTGCGTGGTATCGTAAATGGTATCGATTACGAGGATTTCAACCCGGAAACAAATCCTCATCTGGATTATAATTACACAGCAGACAATTTCCGCAAGGAAAAGATTAAAAATAAAAAAGCACTCCAGAAGGAACTGGGCTTAAAACAGGATGAGAAAGCATTTATGATTGGTATCGTATCCCGTCTTACAGACCAGAAGGGCTTCGATTTGATTGCTTATGTTATGGATGAATTGTGTCAGGATGATGTGCAGATAGTGGTGCTTGGAACCGGTGAGGAACGTTATGAAAATATGTTCCGCCATTTTGATTGGAAATACGGTGACAAGGTTTCCGCAAATATTTTCTACTCCGAGGCACTGTCCCACAAGATATATGCGGCGTGTGATGCATTCCTGATGCCTTCGTTGTTTGAGCCCTGCGGACTCAGCCAACTTATGTCCTTAAGATATGGAACACTTCCTATCGTAAGGGAAACCGGTGGACTGAAAGATACCGTAGAGCCTTATAATGAATATGAAGGTAAGGGCACAGGCTTTAGTTTTGCCAATTACAATGCCCATGAGATGTTAGATACCATCCGTTATGCGGAAACGGTTTATTACAATAAGAAAAGAGAGTGGAATAAAATCATTGACCGTGCCATGGCAGCAGATTTCTCCTGGCATGTGTCAGCCCTGAAATACCAGGAGATGTATGACTGGTTGATTGGCTAAGATTTTGAGATTAGGATTTAGCGATGGGTAAGCAAGGAAAGAAGGACGGATTTATCCTGCAGGCAGGCATACTTGCGGCAGCAGGAATTATATGCAGAATCATAGGGCTCTTGTACAGGAGCCCTTTAACTGCAGTTATCGGTGACCGCGGTAACGGCTATTATCAGTCTGCCTATAATATTTACACAATCATTCTTCTGATTTCCTCTTACAGTATTCCGGCAGCAGTTTCTAAGGTGATATCCCAGAAATTGTCCGTAAAGGAGTACCGTAATGCCCACCGCATTTTTTTATGCTCTATGTGGTATGCGCTGGCGGTAGGTGGTATTGCCGGCATCTTTTTATATTTTGGTGCAGGATTGCTTTTGGAAGGACCGGCAGTTTCGGTTCTCAAGGTATTTGCACCGACTATTTTTTTGTATGGAATTCTTGGGGTGCTCCGGGGATATTTCCAGGCACACCGGACTATGGTGCAAACCTCTGTATCCCAGATTTTAGAACAGATTCTGAATGCGGTAATCAGTATCGGAGCAGCTCTTTTCCTGATTATGAATACCCTTGGCGGTGCAGATACTTATGTGCTTGAGGCAAATAACAGTGTAACCTTTGGTGATGAAGTGGTTATGGAGACGGCTGAGATTTTGCTGGACGAAAACGGTGAACCGGTTTTGGATACAGAAGGCGGCGTAATCTATTGCCTGAGCGCAGAGCAGGAAAAATGGAATACGGACCATGCCACCTATGGTGCCATCGGTAGTGCCCTTGGTACGGGAGCAGGTGTGCTTACGGCTTTGTTGTTTATGGCGGCAGTTTATACCTTGAATAAAGGTTTAATCCAAAAACGGGTAAAACGCGACAGAAGCGGCAAGGTGGATTCCTATGGAACAATCTTCAAACTGATAACTTCCGTGGTGACGCCTTTTATTCTGAGCACTGCCATTTATAATTTAAGTACTTCCTTAAATCAGACCATTTATACCAAACTTTATATGGGTGTAAAGGGCTTGTCAGAGAAAGAGACTTTTACAAACTATGGTATCTATTCCGGTAAAGCGGTTGTAATCCGCAGTATTCCCTTGGCTATTGCAACAGCGATGTCCTCCGCAGTACTTCCCAGTGTATCTGCGGCATGGGCAAGGGAGGATTATGAAGAGGCTAGGGCACAAGTGTCAAAGGCCGTGAAGGTAACCATGCTGATTTCCATTCCGGCAGCAGTAGGCATCGGTGTGCTGGCAAGACCGATCATGTGGGTACTGTTTCCCCAGAAAGAATCCCTGGAGATGGCATCTGGGATTTTAGTGGCACTTTCGGTGACGGTAGTTTCCTATGCACTTTCAACCCTGACCAATTCCGTGCTTCAGGGAATCGGAAAAGTGAATACCCCGGTAAAAAATGCAGCGGTTGCACTGGTTCCCCAGACAGCAGTGCTGGTGACTTTAATATATTTTACGGAAATGAATCTGTATACTCTTGTGGTTGCGGATATGGTGTACTCCCTGATCATGTGTATTTTGAACCAGCGGGCCCTGCGGAAATATATGGATTATAAGCAGGAAATTTTCCGGAGTTTTGTGACTCCTTTTGTGGCGGCCGCCTTTATGGGAGCTTTGTGCTGGGCAGTATACGAAGGAGTGTATCTGATTAGTGCATCTAATCTGATCGCGCTGATTCCTACGGTAGTGTTGGCTGTGTTGGTTTACTTTGTTCTTGTCATCCTATTTAAAGGAATGAGCGAGGAAGAGTTACGCGCTATGCCCAAGGGACATTTGATTGTTAAGGTAGCGAAGAAATGTAGGTTGTTATAAATACGATAGAGTATTTACAGAAAGGAATTATAATTTCAATGGCATTTGACGGAATTACAATAGCGAACATCGTGAAAGAATTAAACGACCTCCTTGTGGGAGGTCGTCTTTATAAAATTGCCCAGCCGGAGGCAGACGAACTGCTTCTTACTATAAAGACGGGGAATGGACAGTATAGACTGATGATTTCAGCCAGTGCGTCCCTGCCCCTTATGTACCTGACAGAAAAAAATAAGCAAAGTCCCATGACTGCGCCCAATTTTTGTATGCTTCTTCGAAAGCATTTGCAGAATGGGCGTATTGTTGCCATCCACCAGCCCGGATTGGAGCGTGCGGTTCATATGGAGTTGGAGCACTTGGATGAGATGGGGGATCTGTGCAGGAAGTCTTTGATTGTAGAAATCATGGGTAAACACAGCAATATTATCTTCTGTAATGAGGATGGGACAATTATTGATAGTATCAAAAGAGTATCCGCACTGGTCAGCAGCGTGAGAGAGGTGTTACCGGGAAAAACGTATTTTATGCCTCAAACAGTAGAAAAAGCGGATGCGTTGGTGGTGGACAAGGTCTCCTTTGCGGAAGTGGTTTCTGCAAAGCCCATGCCTGTTTTTAAGGCAATCTACAGTAGTTTCACAGGCATTTCCCCAATTATGGCACAGGAAATCTGTTATCGTGCAAAGGTGGATGGGGAGATGTCCGTGGCAGGATTGTCGGATGAAGACTTGAACCGGCTTTATAGTGCATTTGCCGGTGTGGTGTCAGATATTAAGGCAGGAGAGTTTGCACCATGTATTGCTTATACCGGAAATGAGCCGGTTGAGTTTGGTGCACTAAAACTTACCATGTATGCAAATGGGGCGGATCATTTGGAAGAATATGACAGCATGTCTTCTCTGTTGGAAGTTTATTATGCAGAGAAAAATACATTGACCCGTATCCGTCAGAAATCCGTAGACCTGCGTAAGATTGTGCAGACTGCCCTTGAACGCAATGTGAAGAAATATGATTTGCAGATGCGCCAGATGCAGGATACCGAAAAAAGGGATAAATATCGTATTTACGGGGAGTTAATCAATACCTACGGCTACAGTGTGCCGGAGGGAAGCAAATCCATGGAGGCATTGAATTACTATACTAACGAGATGATTACCATTCCTTTGGACGAGACGCTGACACCACTTGAGAATGCACAGAAATATTTTGATAAGTACGCCAAAATGAAACGTACTTACGAAGCACTTTTAGAATTGACAAAAGAAGTAAAGAGTGAGATAGAACACCTGGAATCGGTTAGTACTGCACTGGATATTGCAGTGGCGGAGGAAGATTTGGTACAAATCCGGGAAGAACTTGCGGAAAGCGGTTATATCCGTAAGAAGAGTGGTGGTAAGAAAGAAAAGATTACCAGCAAGCCCTTCCACTATATCAGTAGCGATGGATATCATATTTATGTAGGTAAAAATAATATCCAGAATGAGGAGCTTACCTTTAAATTTGCCACGGGAAATGACTGGTGGTTCCATGCAAAAGGACAACCTGGTTCCCACGTTATCGTGAAAGCGGAAAATGACGGCTCTATGCCGGACCGCACCTTTGAGGAGGCTGCAAAACTGGCGGCATATTATTCTAAGGCGCGCAGCAAGGGAGAGGTATCGGGAAAGACGGATAGTGGGAATAACGATAGCCTTGGCAAGGTGGAAGTGGATTACGTCCAAAAAAAACAGGTGAAAAAGCCTGCCGGCGGTAAGCCCGGATTTGTGGTATATTACACCAATTATTCTATGATGATTGACACGGATATTTCCGGGATTCAGATGGTGTAAATCCCCATTTAAAAGTTGGAAATAGTGCTGACGGTGGGGGAGTTTTGGAAGCGGGCCCCACTTGGAGGCTGGAGAAGATGTTGTAAGTAGGGGCGCTGGAAGGAGCCACCCCCACTTGTGGAGGAAAAAAGCATGGCAAGTGGGGAAAAATGAGAAGAAAATCCCAACCTGAGAGCCCCAAAAGGTGTTGGAAGTGGGGGAGAGACCCCTACTTGAGAGACGAAAAATACATGATAGGTGGGGAAAAATGAGAAGAAAATCCCAACCTGAGAACCCCAAACAGTACTTGCGGTGGGGAAAACGGGAATATATCACATAAGTTGTAAGAGAATACTGAAAAAGGAACATACAAATGCAAAAATATCAGATCAGATACTTAAATCTGCAGGAGATGGAAGAAATATATGAAGGTCCTGCAAAGAATCATTTTCCGGCCAATGAACGCAAGCCCTTTAAGGCGATTGTCAGAATGCAGGCAGAAGGATGCTATGAGGGACTGGGATTATTGGATGGGGAAGAGATTGTAGCTTATGCTTTTTTCGTACAGACTCCGGATAAAAAACTTCGTCTTTTGGATTATTTTGCGGTGATGGAAAACCATCGGGGAATGGGAGTTGGCAGTGAATTTCTGAACCTCATACAGGATTATTATAAGGGTAGCCGGGGAATTATTCTGGAGACGGAGGATTTTGCTACCGCGGTAACCGAGGAGGAACGGGGAACCAGAAGCAGGCGCAATGCATTTTATCTCCGCAATGGTGTCCGGGAGACGGATATTCATCTTTCCTATTTTGCAGCCGATTATCAGATCTTTTATATACCGGTCAATGAGACTAAGACGAAAGAACAGGTAATGGAAGATTTAAATAAAATTTATGCTGTAATGTTTGGAGATAAAGTGGAAGAACTGATAAAATACAGGTTTTGCAACTGTTAGTTGACAAATTTACAAGTGGACTTTATGGTGTGCAACCGGGAAAAAAGGTATGTTTAGGGTACAAAAACGCAAGGGGGAAAGCGATGAAACCCTAAGGAGGAGAGTAAAATGATTTTAGCAGACAAAATTATTCATTTAAGAAAAAAATGTGGCTGGTCCCAAGAGGAACTGGCGGAAAAGATGAACGTATCCAGGCAGTCAATTTCAAAATGGGAGGGTGCCCAGTCAGTGCCTGACCTTGATAAGATTTTGAAACTGTGTCAGGTGTTTGGAGTTTCCACAGATTATCTTCTAAAAGATGAAATAGAAGAGGAAGAAATGAAAGAGGATGTATATGAGCCTCTTAATGTGAAACATATCACGGCGGAGTTTGCCAATGAATTTATGGACCAAAAGAAAAAAGTGGCAAAAAAAACAGGTGTTGGCGTGGCACTTTGTATTATGTCCCCTATTCTATTGATATTTCTGTCGTGTTATGCCGGCTTGGGCAATATGAATGAAAAAGTTGCGGTTGCTGTAGGACTTGGCATTTTACTTCTGATGGTAGCTGTGGCAGTGGTAATCTTTGTATTTTGTGGCAGTGTCATGGGAGAATATGAATGGTTACAGCGAGAATCCTTTGTTTTGGATTACGGTGTAACAGGCATTGTGGAAGATAGAATGAAAAAACAGAAAAGTGCCTTCACCTTGGCAATGGCAGCAGGGGTTGGTCTTTGTATTTTGGGGGCAGCAGTGCTGGTTGTGCTTTCCGTGTTGGAAATTGGCACGATGGCAGTCGTGTGTGGTGTTATTATCTTACTTGTACTGGTAGCGTTTGCGGTATATTTGTTTATAAGCTTTGGAAGTGAGAGAGATTCTTATTTGCAGCTTCTTCAAAAAGAAGATTACAATCCGGAACGGAAAAAGAATTCTGCAAAATCAGAACTGGTAGGCGGGATTTACTGGTGCACAGTAACCGCAGCATATCTGGCGGTCAGTTTTATTACCATGAAATGGGGAGTAACTTGGATTATCTGGCCCGTTGCAGGAGTGTTTTATGGTGTAATTGCAAGCATTGTGGAGTATATGGAAAGAGGAAAAAGGGAAAACAGTTAAGTTTTCCCTTTTTTTGATTTAGGGTATATAGCAGTATTTACATTCACAAATTTGGATTTGCGGGGCTGAGACGGCGACAGTCAGACGCTACAGTCCTAAGGCTGATACTATGATTAAATGCTACTTTTGGTCTGTTTAACCCCAAAAGGTTTGTCGTATCTACCCTTAGGCAGCAAAAAGGCTTTATAGGGAAGATAATATTTTAATTTATGTAAACCAAATTTGCTCATTTTCTACCCTAACTAGCGGTTTTCAGGATAATGGCATGACATTTTTTCTCGTTTCTTCTTCAGTTCTATTGATTTTTACTTATTTTATCTACCCATAAAGCCCATTGAGGACCCAAAGGGCAGATAAAATTCGAAAATAGGTTTACATAATGCGTTTGCTTATCATGCCAAATAAGCATCTATCGTTCTTTAGGATAGAAGCGGCCTATAACTTGGCCGCTTTCATAAAACGACAGCGACCTCAAGACACATGCATCAACTCCCAATTTACTTCAACGTACTGCAACAATTTACTATTTGTAAGTTCCAAAGTACAAAGCAGGAGCTGACCGCACACTTGACTAACCCCCCTTTATTTACTATAATATACGCAGTATGCGGTCAAATAGCGAGAGGCTTAGAACCGCGGACGAGAGGAAAGGTAAAAAGCAATGATTAAAAGTATGACAGGCTTCGGCAGATGCGAAGTTATGGAAGGCAACCGCAAATTTACGGTTGAAATGAAGTCCGTAAACCACCGTTATCTTGATGTGAATATCAAGATGCCTAAGAAACTCAATTTCTTTGAGTCAGCTATCCGTAATGAACTGAAAAATTACATTCAGCGTGGAAAGGTGGACATTTTCATTTCTTACGAGGATTTTTCCGAGAACAACGTAAGCGTGAAATACAATAAGGAGACAGCAGCTACTTATCTGCAGTATTTAAAGCAGATGGCAGAGGATTTCGGATTGGAAAACGATATCAGGGTTTCTGCACTTTCCCGTTATCCCGAGGTGTTCTCCATGGAAGAACAGTCCGTAGACGAGGAAGAACTTTGGAAAGAGTTACAGCGTGCCATTAAGGGTGCGGCAGAAGGCTTTGTGGAATCCCGTATCAAAGAGGGTGAGAACTTAAAGGCTGACCTGATTTCCAAACTGGACGGTATGCTGGAGCATGTGGAATTTATCACAGAGCGTTCTCCCCAGATTGTAGAAGAGTACAAACAGAAATTGCAGGATAAAGTAAGAGATCTGCTGGAAGATACCAAGATTGATGAAAGCAGACTTTTAATGGAAGTAACTATTTTTGCGGACAAAGTTTGTGTGGATGAAGAATTGGTACGTCTGCGCAGCCATATTGAAGCAACCAAGAACGCTTTAATCGAAGGCGGCAGCATCGGACGTAAGTTGGACTTCATAGCCCAGGAAATGAACCGTGAAGCAAACACTACATTGTCTAAGACAACGGATATGGAAATCTCCAACCGTGCCATCGAACTGAAGACAGAAATCGAAAAGGTTCGTGAGCAGATTCAAAATATTGAATAATCAATAAAACGAAGGAAAGCGTAAGAGTTAATGAAGCGTAAAGGGATATTGATTGTGGTTTCCGGATTTTCAGGTGCGGGAAAAGGTACTCTGATGAAGGAACTTATGAAAAATTATGATAATTATGCCCTGTCTATTTCCATGACAACCAGAAATCCCAGACCGGGAGAGACAGACGGCAAAGAATACTTTTTCTCCACAAGGGAAAATTTTGAAAAAAAGATTGCAGAAGACGGATTTATAGAGTATGCTCAGTACTGTGGTAATTACTACGGAACACCGAGAGCATATGTAGAGCAGCAATTGGAAGCGGGAAAAGACGTTATTCTGGAGATTGAAATCCAGGGCGCGTTGAAAGTAAAAGAAAAGTTTCCCGACACCCTTCTTTTGTTTGTAACTCCGCCCAGTGCAGAGGTGTTGAGAGCACGTCTGGTAGGCAGAGGCACAGAAACTATGGAAGTGATTGATGCCAGAATGAACCGTGCAGTAGAAGAGTCCGAGGGCGTGGAAGCCTATGATTATTTGGTTATTAATGATGTCCTTGAAGAGTGTACAAAGGAAATTCACGAGATTGTGCAGATGACAAAATATCAGCCAGCACGAAACGCCGAATTTATAGAAGATTTCAGAAAACAACTGAAAGAGATGTCGAAAGGAGAAAAATAAATGTTACATCCATCTTATTCCGATTTAATGAAAGTAGTAAACAGTGAGGTTGAACCCGGAGAAGAACCGGTAGTAAGCAGCAGATATTCTATCGTAATGGCAACATCTAAGAGAGCGAGACAGATTATTTCCGGAAGCGAACCTTTGGTAAACGGAGAAGGCAAAAAGCCTCTTTCCATCGCTGTAGAGGAATTAAATCAGGGTCAGATTAAAATCTTAAGCGACGAAGAGTAAAATTTGCGAGTGTAATAAATAAACCATAAGAAAGAGAAAGACCGGCGGCGGGATTTCTCTTTTTTCAAAATTAGAAAATAGGTGAGACTTATATGAAAATAATGTTTGTTTCACTGGGATGTGACAAAAACCTGGTGGATTCAGAAATGATGCTTGGTATGCTGAGAGAGCGTGGGCACGAATTTACAGATGATGAAACCCGGGCGGACATCGTAGTGGTAAATACCTGTTGTTTTATAAACGATGCAAAAGAAGAAAGTATTAATATTCTTTTGGAAATGTCAGAATTGAAAAAAGAGGGGCAACTTAAGGGGCTGATTGCAGCCGGTTGTCTGGCACAAAGATATAAGGAAGAAATCCAACAGGAAATTCCTGAAGTGGACGTGATTATCGGCACTACCGCCATTGCGGCCATTGCGGATGCAGTGGATGAGGTGATAGCAGGAAATGTGCAGAATCATTATCTGGATGTCAATGCAAAACCGGTTAGCAGACAGAAGAGAATTGTTACCACCGGCGGACATTATGCATATTTAAAAATTGCAGAAGGATGCGACAAGCATTGTACCTATTGTATTATTCCCAAGGTGCGTGGCAACTTCCGTTCCGTGCCCATGGAAGACTTGATTGAAGAAGCAAAGCAATTGGCAGAGGGCGGTGTCCGGGAATTGATTCTGGTAGCTCAGGAGACCACTCTTTACGGAAAAGATTTGTACGGGAAAAAGAGTTTGCCGGAACTTTTGCATAAACTGGCCGAAATCCCCGGAATTTATTGGATCCGGATATTGTATTGTTACCCGGAAGAAATCGATGATGAATTGATTGCAGCCATCAAATCAGAAGAAAAGGTATGTAATTATTTGGATATTCCCATTCAGCATGCCAGTGATCATATTTTGGGAAGAATGGGCCGCAGGACAAAGCAGGAGGATTTGAAAAATATCATCGGAAAACTCCGGAAAGAAATTTCGGATATTTGTCTGAGAACTACTTTGATTACCGGTTTTCCCGGTGAGACGCAGGAAGACCATGAACAACTTATGGAGTTTGTGGACGAAATGGAATTTGACAGATTGGGTGTATTTACTTATTCTCAAGAGGAGGATACCCCTGCTGCGGATATGCCTGACCAGGTTGACGAGGAAATAAAACTGGACAGACAGGCCGAAATTATGGAATTGCAACAGGAAATTGCCTTTGAAAAGGCTGATGACATGATTGGCAGCGTGCTCTATTGCATGATTGAAGGCAAGGTGGCAGATGAGGATGCTTATGTGGCGCGTACTTACAGGGATGCCCCTAATGTAGACGGATATCTGTTTGTAAATACCACCGCGACCCTTATGACAGGAGATTTTGTGAAGGTTTTGGTAACCGGATCAAATGAATATGATTTAATAGGAGAGATTTATCATGAATTTACCGAATAAATTAACAATTTTAAGAGCCATCCTGATAGTTCCCTTTGTGATTATTCTTTTGGGAGATTTTTATGAGTGGGCATGGTTTACCGCTATTTTTGGCGGCATGTTGGAATATGTGGATTGGATTGCCCTCTTTATTTTCGTGGGAGCCAGCATTACAGACATGATTGACGGCAAGCTTGCCAGAAAATATAATCTTGTGACAAACTTTGGAAAGTTTATGGATCCTCTTGCGGATAAACTTCTTGTTTGCGCAGCCCTGATCTGCCTGGTGGAAATGGGAAGAATCCCTTCCTGGGTTGTAGTAGTTATTATCAGCAGAGAGTTTATTATCAGTGGATTTAGACTGATTGCATCCGATAAAGGCGTTGTAATTGCGGCAAGCTATTGGGGCAAAATTAAGACTGTGTTCCAAATGATTATGATTGGCATGATGCTCATAGAGAGCAGTGCACTTCCCGGTTTTGTACAGGGACTTGCAGGGGTATATGAAATCCTTACTGTGATTGTAATGTGGGTTGCTCTGGCTTTAACTGTAATTTCCCTGGTGGATTATATTTGGAAAAACAAAGCTGTAATGGCGGATGAGAAATGATGACAGAAGAAAAAATAGTAAAAATTTTATTGGCACGTGGCTGGAAGGTGGCTACCGCAGAGTCCTGTACCGGTGGTATGATAGCCTCCAGGCTGGTAAATGTTGCCGGAGTTTCCGATGCCTTTGATGAAGGGTATATTACCTATGCCAATTCTGCGAAAATAAAACTTTTGGGAGTAAGTCCCGAAACTTTAAAAGAATACGGTGCGGTCAGTGAACAAACCGCTGCCGAAATGGCAAGCGGTGCTGCTAAAAGTGCCGGTGCGGATTGCAGTGTGGTTACCACAGGGATTGCAGGTCCCGGCGGGGGAACACCGGAAAAGCCGGTGGGGCTGGTATACATGGCAACCTGTGTAAAGGGAAGGACAGCAGTAAAGCGGTGTCTGTTTAATGGCAGCCGGATACAGGTACGTGAGCAGGCAAGTGAGGCAGCACTGGAGTTTTTGTTGCAACAGATAACGGAAGAGGAAGTTAAATAGAAAGTATACGAGGAAGAAAAATGGCTGATTCAAGCAGATTTGATTTTTGTGAAAAGTGTGGAGCGTTGTCCCGGGATGGGCAGTGTCAGAGCTGCGGATATAAGGATCCCCGATATATTCCGCCGGTTTCTGCAGTTTCCGATGATACACAGAAATTGGAGGCACCGAAAAGCAATGCCGGCATAATTGCACTCATCGTTACGGCAATTGTTATCTTATCTTTGTTTTTGACATGTGGCGTAGGATTCATCATGTTGTTTTTGACAACAGACATCACGGATAAGCTGACAAATAGTCAATACGGATATGAGAATTATACCGGGGAAGAATATAGTACGGACTATGATGACAGCTATAATGATGAATATAATGCGGATTATGATGAATATTATGATGAATACGGAGAGCAGATATATCCCGAGCAGGATGTAGAGGGGCTGAAATCCGGAAAGTATTATACGAATTTATACAGTGATTTCAAGTACGATTTATCCTACAGCGTAGAAATGACATCGGGTGTTTTTATGCCGGAAGAATATGAGAACGTAGTGATTAGTGTGGAATATCCGGTTATTTCAGGTAACGTGCCTAATCTTCCGGATATTAATGAAATGCTGGAATACGAGTACAATTATTACATGGACTATTTTGTAGAATCCTATGAGCCCGATATGGAACAGGACAGCTATTATATTGCTTATGCAACCTGTTATATTACATATATGGACGAAAAAGTAATGAGCGTGGTTTTCCAGGAAGAGATTCTTTTAGATGACTTTTCGGCTATAAATTTTTATTGTTTAAACTTTGATATGGTAAACGGCGTGTTGTTAAACAATACGGAAATTTTAGATATGGATGAAGACTTTGTGGTGGATTTCCGCAGAAGAGAATTGCTGGAGAACGGATACGAATCTCTGCCGGATTACACAGACCAGGAAATACTGGAGCTTCTTCAGGATGAAGAGCATCTTGTGATTTTTTATACCCCGATGGGAATGGAAGTGGGGTTAAATCTGGGAGATATCGTCATTTATATGACCTATTCCGATTACCGGAAATTTTTGAAGCAATATTAAATATGAAAAAAAGAATGTACCATATTTCTTGCCTTTGAGGCATGGATATGGTACATTTTTATTATCACATGTCGGTTAATTTTCTGGTTTTAGTTCTGGCATTTCGCCAAAGTTTCCGAAGAAAGTGAAATGATAATAAGGGAGGGATGCCATTGAGGGTGGTTTTTTGGACAATCAATAATATATTATAAAAAAGGATTGACAAAATCGAACAGATGTTTTATATTTAAAACAAACAGAACATCCGTTCTCTGAAAGGGAGATAAAAATGGAAAGAGAAGAAAAGCTTAAAGCATTAGATGCGGCACTTGCACAAATTGAAAAACAGTACGGTAAAGGTGCTGTGATGAAACTGGGTGATCCCATGAGCCAGATGAGCGTGGAGACGATTCCCACAGGTTCCCTCAGTTTGGATATTGCACTTGGACTTGGTGGTATCCCTAAGGGAAGAATTATTGAAATATACGGACCGGAATCCAGTGGTAAGACAACGGTTACGTTACATATGATTGCAGAAGTACAGAAGAGAGGCGGTATTGCAGGCTTTATCGACGCTGAGCATGCCCTTGATCCTGTTTATGCAAAGAATATTGGCGTTGATATCGATAATCTGTACATCTCACAGCCGGACAACGGCGAGCAGGCATTGGAAATTGCAGAGACCATGGTTCGCTCCGGAGCTATTGATATTGTGATTGTTGACTCTGTTGCTGCTTTAGTTCCCAAAGCAGAAATTGATGGTGATATGGGTGATTCCCATGTTGGCTTACAGGCGAGACTGATGTCACAGGCGCTTCGTAAACTGACAAGTGTTATCAGTAAATCTAACTGTACGGTTGTATTTATCAACCAGTTACGCGAAAAGATTGGTGTTATGTTCGGAAATCCGGAAACTACAACCGGTGGACGTGCATTGAAATTCTATGCATCTGTACGTATGGATGTAAGACGTATCGAATCCCTGAAACAGGGCGGAGAAGTAATCGGTAACCGTACCCGTGTTAAGGTTGTTAAGAACAAGGTGGCACCTCCCTTTAAAGAGGCAGAATTTGATATCATGTTTGGCGAGGGTATTTCTACTATTGGTGATATTTTGGATCTGGCTGCTGATAATGGTATCATTAATAAATCAGGTGCATGGTATGCCTATGAAGGAAATAAAATTGGTCAGGGCCGTGAGAATGCAAAACAATATTTGCGTGATAACCCGGCTATATGTGACGAGGTAGAGAGAAAAGTCCGTGACCTTTTCGGCCTGTCAGTAGAAGAACCCGGCGCAGATAAGAAATCTACGGATAAGAAATCGGAGAAAAGCAAATAAATGGTCGTAACAGACATTGTAGAGTATACAAAATCAAGATATAAAGTTTATATTGACCAGGAATTCGCCTTTGTGTTATACAAAGCCGAATTGCGTATATATGGGCTTGGCAAGGATAAGGAAATCAGCGAAGAAGCGTATAATCAGCTTATGAGGGAAGTTCTACCCAAAAGAGCAAAACTTCGCAGTATGAATCTTTTAAAGAGCAGGGAATATACCAGATCCCAATTGGCAGATAAATTGCGTCAAGGGTTATATCCGGAAGACGTTATCGGGGAAGCATTGGATTATGTAGCCTCCTACAAATATATTGACGATGACAGGTATGCTTTAAGTTATATCCGTTATCACAGTGAATCTAAGAGCAAAAAGAGTATAGAACTTTCTTTAATGAAAAAGGGAGTCGATAAAGATACTATCAGACGTGCTTGGATTACCTGGGAAGAAGAGGGGAACTGTCAGGATGAAACCATCCAAATCAGACGCCTGTTAGAAAAACGGAAATTCGATTTCAGGAATGCGGATGTTAAGGAAATACAAAGAACATATGCATTTCTTATGAGAAAAGGGTTTAACCCGGATAGTATTAGAAAATTTGTGAAAAATGACCGAAACGATGACTTCTACTTGACATAAGTATCATTTTAATTTACAATTTTAGTGTTGTACTTTGCTTATTAGAATGTTCGTTGTTAAATGAAATAACGATACAGACATTCTATAATAAATAGTGATACAATAAAACTTAATAAGGAGGTGCTCCTGTATGATTCCTTATATCATCGGAGCGGTAGTCACTCTTGTGATTTCAGTGCCTGTAACAGCAGTTATTACAACTGCCCGTCGCAAGAAATATGTGGAATCCACTATTGGCGATGCAGAGACAAAGGCAAGAGAAATCATCGATGAGGCCTTAAAGACTGCAGAATCTAAAAAGCGTGAAGCATTGCTTGAAGTAAAAGAAGAGTCCATTCGTACCAAGAATGAACTGGACAAGGAAATCAAGGAACGCAGAGCAGAAGCTCAGCGCTATGAGAGAAGGGTTCAGCAGAAAGAGGAGACCATCGATAAAAAGACCGAGGCTATCGAAAGGAAAGAAGCCAGCTTAGCAGCTAAGGAAGAAAATCTCAACAAGATGAAAGAAGAGATTTCCAAGTTGAATGAGCAGCGTGTACAGGAACTGGAGCGTATTTCCGGACTTACCTCTGAACAAGCAAAAGAATACTTATTGAAAATTGTTGAAGATGAAGTAAAACATGAAACAGCCATGATGATCAAGGAACTTGAGAGTCGGGCAAAAGAAGAAGCAGACAAAAAAGCTAAGGAATATGTGGTTACAGCAATTCAGAAATGTGCAGCAGATCATGTTTCTGAGACTACAATTTCCGTAGTACAGTTGCCCAACGATGAAATGAAGGGCAGAATCATCGGTCGTGAGGGTAGAAATATCCGTACACTTGAAACTATGACAGGTGTAGACTTAATTATCGATGATACTCCGGAAGCAGTTATTCTTTCCGGATTTGATCCTATCCGCCGTGAGGTGGCTAGAATTGCACTTGAGAAGCTGATTGTTGATGGACGTATCCATCCTGCCAGAATCGAAGAAATGGTAGATAAAGGTCAAAGAGAAGTTGAAGTAATGATTAAAGAAGAAGGTGAAGCTGCGACACTTGAAGTTGGTGTACATGGAATTCATCCCGAACTTATAAGATTACTTGGTAAGATGAAATTTAGAACCAGTTATGGTCAGAATGCATTGAAACATTCCATCGAAGTGGCACAGTTATCAGGACTGCTTGCAGCTGAAATGGGCTTGGATGTGAGACTTGCTAAGAGAGCAGGCTTGCTTCATGATATTGGTAAGGCAGTTGACCATGAAATGGAAGGTTCTCATATTCAGTTAGGTTCAGAACTTTGTAGAAAATACAAAGAGAATGCAACCGTTATTAATGCAGTTGAGTCCCATCATGGTGATGTGGAAGCAACATCCCTTATTGCATGTATTGTACAAGCTGCTGATACAATATCCGCTGCAAGACCGGGAGCTAGAAGGGAAACATTGGAGACCTATACTAGCAGATTGAGACAGTTAGAAGAAATCACAAACAATTTCAAAGGTGTTGACAAATCTTTTGCTATTCAGGCAGGTAGGGAAGTGCGTGTAATGGTAGTTCCTGAGCAGATTTCTGATGCAGATATGGTTCTGCTTGCGAGAGATATTTCTAAACAGATTGAAGCTGAGTTAGAATATCCCGGACAGATTAAAGTTAATGTTATCAGAGAGAGCCGCGTAATTGATTATGCAAAATAAAACAAAATAAGTGTATAAAAATGGAAATCAAGAAATTGATTTCCATTTTTTTTAATTTTAGGTATTGCTTTACCGCATTCTATATAGTAGAATATACGAGATGTGTATGATTGTATACAATAATCCAATTATGTAAATAAGGATGGTGCAGACAATGAAATCCTACAAAGAAATGGATAAAAGTGAATTACAGGCTTTAAAGGCAGAGTTAGAAAAGCAGTATGAGGACGCAAAAGGAAAAGGACTGAAGTTGGATATGTCCAGAGGTAAGCCGGGTGTTTCCCAGCTTGCGTTATCTATGCCTATGCTGGATGTTATTAACAGTGCTTCTGATATGAAGACAGTACTGGGAAATGATACCCGTAACTATGGTGATTTAGATGGTATCGGAGAGTGCAGAAGACTTTTGGCAGATATGATGTCTGTGAAAAAGGATAATGTAGTTGTTTGTGGCAACTCCAGTTTGAATATTATGTATGATACAGTATCCCGTTCTATGACAAAGGGTGTGAATGGTTCCACCCCTTGGAGTAAATTGGATAATGTTAAATTTTTGTGCCCTGTTCCGGGTTATGACAGACATTTCAAGATTACAGAGTATTTTGGAATTGAGATGGTTAATATACCCTTGCTTTCCGATGGTCCGGATATGGATTTGGTTGAAGAGTACGTGAATAATGATCCTTCTGTAAAGGGTATTTGGTGTGTGCCGAAATATTCCAATCCTACCGGTATTTCTTATTCTGATGAAGTTGTAAAACGTATGGCGGCTTTAAAACCTGCAGCGGAAGATTTTAGATTGTATTGGGATAATGCATATTGCATCCATCATTTATATGATGATAAACAGGACGAGATTTTAAATATCTTAGAGGAGTGTGAAAAAGCGGGTAACCCTAACATGGTTTACATATTTGCATCTACATCCAAGGTGTCATTCCCCGGCTCCGGTGTATCTGCGATTGCATCTTCTTTGGAGAATATTAAATTTATTGAAAGTCAGATGACAGTACAGACGATTGGTCATGACAAGATTAATCAGCTTCGTCATGTACGTTACTTCAAGAATATTGATGGCATGATGGAGCACATGAGAAAACATGCCGATTTAATGCGACCTAAGTTTGAAGCGGTTTTAGATGTGTTTGAGAGAGAACTCGGTGGTCTTGAAATTGGTTCCTGGACGAAGCCTTACGGTGGTTATTTTATATCCTTTGAGGCAATGGAAGGTTGTGCAAAAGCTATTGTAGCAAAATGTAAAGGAGCAGGAGTGGTTCTTACAGGCGCCGGAGCAACTTTCCCTTATGGAAAGGATCCGAAAGATACCAATATCCGTATTGCACCTTCTTTCCCTACACCGGAAGAGATGGCTCAGGCTGCAGATTTGTTTGTACTTTGTGTAAAACTGGTAAGCGTAGAGAAACTTCTTGAGGCATAGAACGGATAGATAATAAGAGGTGTATAGTATGGAATTCAAGAGACTCAGCCGGGATTTGGTCTGCGAAGGTGCGATTATAGATTACTACAAGGACACTGTTCAGGTACCAAACGGTAATGTGGTTAAATGGGACTTTATCGGTCATAAAGGTGCGGCTGCTATTGTGCCGGTGACAGATGAAGGAGAGATTTTGATGGTGCGTCAGTACAGAAATGCACTTGACCGGTATACACTTGAGGTGCCGGCCGGTGGGCTAAATGGTATAGAGGAACCCACCAAGGATGCAGCAGCCAGAGAACTGGAAGAAGAGACCGGATATCGCAGTGACGATATAGAGTTTCTGGTAAGCATTTATACTACCGTAGCATTTTGTAATGAAAAGATTGATATTTATGTGGCCAAAAATCTGATTCCAAGTCAGCAGAATTTAGATGAAGATGAATTTATTAACGTAGAGGCATATAAGCCGCAGGCTCTTGTGGACATGATTTATGCCGGTAAAATCCAAGATTCCAAAACGATATGTGCGGTGCTGGCATATGTGCAGAAATATTTACTAAAATAAACATGAATCGAGAAACCGAAGACGGGAGTCTTCGGTTTTTTTGTGGTGGAGGTAAGGTATGAAGTTAATAATACGGACATAGAATGTAAGAGGTGTGGACAGGGGGAGGATGTGGTGTGAAAAAAATATCTGTTTTTCATAATTGGAAACGCGAAGTTTTGATTTGGATTTCCGGTGGTGGCTTACTGCTTGGAATAATGATTGTAAATTTAAAGAAGGATTTATTTGTAAATGGGTCTGATTTTTTAGGGACGGATTTGTTATATGAGATGAAGTATATGTCCGTAGATTATGGCGTGTTACTTTTTGATGTAATAAGAAAGAGAATAGTTCCGGTTATATGTATTATGGTTTTGGCGACAACATATTTAGGAGGCTATATTTCCTACGGATATGCAGCCTGGGTTGGATTATCCATGGGAATGTTTGTGGCGGTATCGGTAATCCGTTACGGGATTAAAGGGATTCTTCTGTTCATGATTACAACGTTTCCGCATTACCTGTTTTATCTGCCGGCTTGGTTTATACTATTAAATGGAGCAAGAGAACTTTGCTATTGTCTTTATTTTCCCGGAAAATGCAAAAGGACATATGTAAATGGGCGGAGGGATGAAATTCACTTAGGATTAAGTGTTTTTTTTAAGGTATTAGGAGTTGTCATAATAGGAATTATATTAGAAAGTTATGTAAATCCAAAACTTCTTATCAGTTTCTTAAAAATATTTTAATTTGCGATTGCTTTTTCCCATAATTCTAATTATAATAAAAGCCTAGCCCATTGAAATTAGCATAATAATAGTGTTTATTGTCGATTAAAGATGGGTGAGAGGAGAACGTGGGGTTAGGAGAAAGGTTCATGGAAAAAGCGGTGGAGGCATTTGTCTCTTATTTACATAACATCAAAAAATCATCCAATAATACTGTGATGTCATATAAGAGAGATTTGAAAAAACTGACAAGTTTTTTGCAGGACCAGGGACTTGAAAATTTTAGTCAGGTTACGCAGACAAATTTAAACTCTTATATCCTGTTTTTAGAAAAAAATCAATTTACACCTGCGACGGTGTCCAGGAATATAGCATCCATAAAAGCTTTTTATCATTTTATGTTTAAAGAGCGTATGGTGGAGGAAGATATTTCCGATATTCTTCATGCACCGAAGATTGAGAAAAAAATGCCGGGAATCATGTCAATGGATCAGGTGACAAGGCTTTTGGAACAACCCGCCGGTGATGCACCCAAGGAAGTGCGTGACAGGGCTATGCTTGAACTTTTATATGCTACGGGCATTCGCGTTTCGGAATTGATTGCGTTGAAAGTGTCAGATGTTAATTTACAGATGAGTTTTCTGATTTGTAAAGAGAGAAATAAAGAAAGGGTTATTCCCTTCGGAAATAAGGCAAGAGTGGCACTCATTTCTTATCTGGAGAATGCAAGAGGTGCCATGGTCCAGACCAATGAGGAACAAAGTCTTTTTGTAAATTGTTTTGGACAACCTATGAGCCGTCAGGGCTTTTGGAAATTGATAAAATATTATGGAGCAAAAGCAGGAATTGAAGAGGAGATTACGCCCCATACCCTGCGACATTCTTTTGCAGCCCATTTGGTAGAAAATGGAGCGGATTTGAAGAGCGTACAGGAGATGCTTGGACATTCCGACATTGCAACCACTCAGATATATGCGAATTTAAATCATAGTAGAATCAGAGAGGTATATACAAAAGCACATCCCAGAGGATAATAAAATGGCACACTTCATTTGAAGCGTGCCATTTGTTTTTTTGAATTTTATAATATGTGACGACTATTCCATAATGGAATACTGCATCCATTCATACAAGAGTTTGGTTCCTTCCATGATTTCAGGGGGCAGAAGGGCTCTTGCCACCATTTTTAATTCTTCGTCAGGGGCATCCAAGCGACGAAGGTATGCATAATCCCCGTCCAGCCTCTCTACTTCATATTCAAAACTGTTCATATAATCACCTGTTATTCGTAATCTGCAATATCATAAATCAATCTTTCAGTATCTGCCCAACCAAGACAAGGATCGGTAATTGATTTTCCGTATACGCCTGCTCCAACTTTCTGGCAACCTTCTTCAATATAGCTTTCGATCATAACACCTTTGACAAGACCATGAATATCTGCGTTCAGCTTACGGCTGTGCATAACTTCTTTTACAATACGGATTTGCTGTGCAAATTGTTTGTTGGAATTATTGTGGTTTGCATCGATAACACAAGCAGGATGCTTTAATTCGCGTTCGTTGTAAAGGTTGAGGAGTAGATTTAAATCCTCGTAGTGGTAGTTGGGGATGGAGTTTCCGTGCTTATTTACAGCACCGCGAAGAATGGTGTGGGCAAGGTCATTGCCGGTTGTGCTTACTTCCCATCCACGGTATGTAAATGAGTGTGCATGCTGAGCTGCGTAAACAGAGTTAAGCATAACGGAAAAGTCACCGCTGGTAGGGTTTTTCATTCCGGCTGCTACGTCAAAACCGCTGACGGTAAGACGATGTTGCTGGTCTTCCACGGAACGGGCCCCGATAGCTACATAAGATAGCAAATCGGATACATAGGGCCAGTTTTCCGGGTAAAGCATTTCGTCTGCTGCGGTAAGACCGCTTTCGCTAATGGCACGGATGTGCATTTTTCTTACAGCGGTAAGTCCCTCAACATAATCCGGTTTCTTTTCCGGATCCGGCTGAGAGGCAATGCCTTTGTATCCGTCACCGGTGGTACGGGGTTTATTGGTATAGATTCTGGGAATCAGAATCAGCTTGTCTTTTACTTTTTCATTTACTTTTCCCAGACGGCTTACATAGTCACAAACGGCGGTTTCATTATCCGCAGAGCAGGGGCCCACGATTACCAGAAATTTATTGCTTTTTCCGGTGAGTACGGCTCTGATTTCCTCGTCTCTATGTTTCTTTAACTCTACTAAATCGGCAGGTAGAGGAAGCTGCTCCTTGATTTCTTCCGGTGTGGGAAGCTTCTTTATGAATTCGAAACTCATATGTGTTTCCTTCTTTCTTATACTTTTGTTTGATAACAAGCGGGTTGCTGAGAGTAACACACAAGAAATCTATATTATTATAGCCAATGAAAAGCATTGTTGCAACCTAAAATGTGAATGGAAAAGTAGAATTATCTGTGCTATAATTTGCATATGCTTTTGGAGAGTATAAATTACAGGTGCTTTGAGAGGCCTGAGTAAAGGATGAGTAGAGGAGACAGAGAATGAGTGGGATTGTAAATAGTGCATTGGATTTAATCGGGAATACTCCGCTAATGAAGATAGACAGATATGCAAAAAAGGCAGACGTAACAGGGGTTACCTTACTGGCAAAACTGGAATATTTAAATCCTGCGGGGTCTGTGAAGGACCGTGTGGCCCTTGAGATGATTGAAGATGCGGAAGCGAAAGGCGTTTTAAAACCCGGAGCCACAATTATTGAACCTACTTCCGGAAATACGGGAATTGGGCTGGCGGTAGTGGCAGCGGTAAAAGGATACAATGCGATTTTAACCTTGCCGGATACCATGAGTGTGGAGCGTAGAACCTTGCTTTCCGCTTATGGTGCAAAACTGGTGTTGACGGAAGGGGCAAAGGGCATGTCCGGTGCCATTGAAAAAGCGGAAGAATTAAAGGATTCTATTCCCGGAGCAGTGATTTTGGGACAGTTTGACAATCTTGCAAATCCCGCAGCCCATAAAAAGACAACCGGACCGGAAATCTGGGCGCAGACGGAAGGAAAAGTGGATATTTTTGTGGCAGGAGTGGGAACCGGAGGAACCATTACCGGTATTGGGGAATATTTAAAAGAACAGAATCCTGATATCAAAGTGATTGCAGTAGAGCCGGCTACCAGTGCGGTTCTTTCAGGAAAAAATGCCGGAGCCCATGGTTTACAGGGAATCGGCGCAGGGTTTATTCCGGCAGCCTTAAATACGGAAGTGTATGATGAGGTGATTACCATAACCGATGAAGAAGCTTATGTGGCAGGCAGGAATTTTGCGTTGGCAGAAGGAATTATGGTGGGTATTTCATCAGGAGCAGCCTTAAGGGCGGCAGAGCAAATAGCAAAACGCCCGGAGAATGCCGGAAAGAATATAGTCGTATTATTACCGGATTCAGGGGACCGGTATTTGTCTACGCCGTTGTTCCAAAATTAAATTATGGGAGAGTAATCTCCGGCTAACAGGAAATCTGTTTTGCCGGAGATTTTTTTATATAATATTTTACAGCATAAACTTCTAAAAGTGTGGTGGACAGATGACTGACAAGCAGTCCCCAGAGATAACCTTCAATTCCCTGATGAGGAATAACGAAAAAGACAAACAGCAAACGGATGCCCAGTGCCATAACATTTAAGACAAAGGTTGCTGCAGTTTTTCCAAGCCCGTGTAAAATACTGGACATGGTAGCAGAGAGGTAGAGAAAGGGACAAATGAAGCTTAGGATTACAATAAACTTTCCCGCCAGATTGCTGTGAAACAAAAAATTGCCCGCAAAACGGCCCAATAGTAAAAATAGGACAGTGCAGAGTGTGCCAAAGAAAACACAGAAACGGATGGAAAGAGTAGTTGCTCTTTTTATTTCTGAGATGTTTCCGCTTTCGTCTGCTTCTGAAACTACAGGAAGCAAAAGGACACAGATGGAATTGGTCACGGCGGATGGAAAGAAAATAAGGGGCATTGCCATGCCGGTCAGTACACCGTACACGCTGAGTGCGGAGGCTGTGTCATAACCGAAGGTTTGTAAACGGTTTGGAATAAAGATTGCTTCAACGCTTTGTAGTAAATTTATAACAATACGGGTAACGGAGAGAGGGACCGCCATGGACATTAAAACCCGGGCGGTTCTTGCCGGGGAGAGTATGCCTCCGGAGAAGGGAATGCTTTTTTTCACGGAGGATAGCTTATGGAATCGCAAAAGGACTGCGACAATGGAGATTATCATGGCAAAGCCCTCTCCGATGACCAGACCGATAACCGCTACGTTGATGCCGGGTGTAAGACCGGTTTTTGCAGCATATAGGCTGGCAATATAAACGCAAGCGATTCTGCACAATTGTTCAGAAAGCTGCGTGGCAGATGGGATACCGGTTTTTTTGATTCCATAAAAATAACCATTAATACAGGAGTGAACAGCACCTAAAGGAATCGACAGGGCAATGATCCGGAGCATGGAGGCAGTCCGTTCTTCCAAAAGAAAGTCAATGGCAATCCATTGTGAGTACCGGTGAATGAGTAAGGTACACAAGGCGGAGAGTAGTAGAGAAATGGAAAGTCCTACGGAAAGTACTCTTATGGAAGCACGGTAATTGCCGTTGGAGGTTTCTGCTGCTACATGCTTGGAAATGGCGGTTTGCAGTCCGGCGGCAGTTATGGAGAAGGTAAGAGCGGTAATTGGTCCGAGCAGCTGATAGATGCCCATGCCTTCCTCGCCGAAGAGTCTGGAGAGATATATCCGGTAAAAGAAGCCGATAAGCCGACTGACCATACCGGTTATAGTAAGTATGATAGTTCCTGTGATAATGGGATGTTTTTTTTTCATGGTTTACTCTCTAAGGCAAAAGATTGGTTAATTATATGCAAAAAAAGGCAAAGAAAGAAGTTTAGACAAGGACTATAATTTCTTATAAGAATCTGCTAAAATGATAGCGGAGAGGATGGTTATATGACAAAGAAACAACGTGCGTTAACTATTATAGACAGATTAAAACAGGAATATCCCCAGTCCGGCTGTTCCTTAGAATATGATGAGGCGTGGAAATTGCTTGTCAGTGTGCGTCTTGCGGCCCAATGTACAGATGCCAGAGTGAATGTAGTGGTGCAGGATTTATATGCGAAATTCCCTACCTTATATGATTTGGCAGAGGCTCCGGTAGAGGAGATAGAAGCGATTGTAAGGCCTTGCGGTCTCGGTAGAAGTAAAGCAAAGGATATCAGTGCCTGCATGAAGGTTCTCCGGGATGAATATGGCGGAAAGGTACCGGAAGATTTTGATACCTTATTATCCCTTCCGGGAGTGGGACGTAAAAGTGCAAATCTGATTGTAGGAGATATTTTTGGAAAGCCTGCTATTGTAACAGATACTCACTGTATCCGTCTGGTAAACCGCATGGGCTTGGTGAATGGGATTACAGAGCCTGGAAAAGTGGAAAAAGAACTGTGGAAAATCATTCCGCCGGAAGAAGGAAATGATTTTTGCCACAGGCTGGTTGACCATGGGAGAGAAATTTGCAGTGCCAGAACAAAACCGAAATGTGGGCAGTGCTGTCTGGCGGATATATGTAAAAAAGTAGATGTAAAGTGAGGAGTTTTATGATTTATTTAGATAATGCAGCCACAACCAAAATGGCACCGGAAGTATTAAATGCCATGCTGCCTTTTATGGCGGAGGAATATGGCAATCCGGGAGGCGTGTATGGTCTTTCCACGGCGGCAAAAAAGGCAATAAACAGTGCGAGACAGACAATTGCAGACAGTCTTGGCGCAGAGCGTGGGGAGATATATTTTACCTCCGGCGGAACGGAAAGTGACAACTGGGCACTTATAGGTGTGGCAGAGAGTTACGCGGAAAAAGGAAAACATATTATTACCTCCGCAGTGGAGCATCATGCTGTGCTTCATACTTGTAAATATCTGGAAAAAAGAGGGTTTGAAATTACTTATATAGGAGTAGAACAAAATGGTATGCTGGATATGGCTGCCCTTCGCAGAGCCATAAGACCGGATACCATCCTGATTTCGGTTATGTTTGCAAACAACGAAGTGGGAACGCTTCAACCTATAAAAGAAATTGGAGAATTAGCAAGCTCAAAGGGGATTTTGTTTCATACGGATGCTGTACAAGCCTACGGACATGTACCCATTGACGTGAAGGAATATCACATTGATTTGCTTTCCGCAAGCGGTCATAAGTTTAACGGCCCAAAAGGAATTGGCTTTTTGTATGTGAATAAAAATGTGAAGTTACATTCCTTTATGCACGGCGGAGCCCAGGAAAGAGGGAGACGGGCAGGAACGGAAAATGTTCCGGCAATCGTGGGGATTGGAGCGGCAGTGGAGTTGGCAATGGAGGAGATGGAGAAACGGGATAAGAAGGTAACAGAACTGTCCGCTTATCTCACAGAAAAAATCAAATCGGAAATCCCTTTGTGCCATTTAAACGGACATCCTTTGGAACGTCTGGCAAACAATGTAAATTTCAGTTTTGATTTTGTAGAAGGCGAGGCCCTGCTGATTTTACTGGACCAAAAGGGGATTTGTGTGTCCAGTGGTTCCGCCTGTACTTCCGGGGCAACAGACCCCTCCCATGTGCTGCTTTCTATGGGATTTCCGGCAGAACGTGCAAAAGGTGCACTCCGGATGACCTTAAGTGCGGACAATACAAAGGAAGAGATGGACGAAACAGTAGAGGCCATAAAAACCATTGTAGAAAAAGTACGTGGTATGTCCACACGGTATGCGAAGTATATGAAAGAACATCAGTAGAGTAAAGCGGTTAAATAGAGAGGATTTTAAAGTGGCAGAAAAGAAAAAAGTTGTGGTAGGTATGTCGGGAGGGGTTGACTCTTCTGTGGCAGCTTATCTTTTAAAAGAACAGGGATATGATGTTATCGGTGTAACCATGCAGATATGGCAGGATGAGGAGCAGGCGAAACTGGAAGAAAACGGTGGATGTTGTGGGCTTACTGCGGTAGATGACGCAAGGCGTGTGGCAGAGAAACTGGATATTCCTTATTATGTCATGAATTTTAAGAAGGAATTTCAGGAGAAGGTAATCAATTATTTCGTAGAAGAATACCTGCAGGGCAGGACCCCAAACCCCTGTAACGCATGCAACCGCTATATCAAGTGGGAGGCACTTTTGCAGAGAAGTCTGGAGATTGGTGCGGACTATATTGCAACCGGTCATTATGCCCGGATTGATAAACTTTCCAATGGCAGATTTGCAATCCGCAATTCCGTGACGGCGTCGAAGGACCAGACCTATGCGTTGTATAATTTAACCCAGGATCAGCTTTCCAAAACCTTGATGCCTGTAGGAGAGTATACCAAGGAGCAGATCCGGCAGATTGCAATAGATGCAGGACTTCCCGTAGCCCATAAGGCGGACAGTCAGGATATTTGTTTTATACCGGACGGAGACTATGCTTCCTTTTTAGAGCGGGAAGCGGGAGATAAGGTCCCCGGTCCCGGTAATTTTGTGACCCCGGGCGGAAAAGTGATTGGTCAGCATCAGGGAATCACCCATTATACGATTGGCCAGAGAAAGGGCTTAGGGATTGCCATGGGTCATCCTGTCTTTGTCTGCGAAATCAGACCTAAGACTAATGAAGTTGTTATCGGAGAAAATGAAGATATCTTCACAAAAGAGATTTTGTGTCATCAGGTAAACTATATGGCTATGGAAGGCTTACCGGAGCCCAGAAAAGTAATGGCGAAAATCCGTTACAGTCATCAGGGTTCTCCTTGTAGTATCGAAGAGAGAGAAGACGGCATTGTAGTGTGCCGTTTTGATGAACCGGTCAGGGCGTCCACTCCCGGCCAGGCAATTGTGTTCTATGAAGGCGAATACGTGCTGGGCGGCGGCACGATTTTATAAGGGAAGCGAGATTGCGAAAGGAGAAAATATTGGAGGATTAGTGGTGAGTTTAAAAATTAATGAGTCTTTAAGCGTAAAAGAACAATATAAGAAAACAGATAATTTAAAAACGAGAATATCTATTCATGACAAGTATTCAACGAACAAAATGGGTATGGCTAATTGGTACTTTACAATATATAAAATTGAAAATGGAATGAAGGTTCTTGAACTTGGCTGTGGTACGGGTTCCATGTGGATAGAACATAAAGATATTATCCATAAATGCTCACAGGTCGTATTTTCAGATTTGTCTGAAGGTATGCTTACAGAAGCAAAGAATAATATTGGTGTACTTCAAAATGTGGAGTATAAAGTAATTAATATTCAAGAGATACCATTTGAGGATGATTATTTCGACATAGTGATAGCAAACTATATGCTATATCACGTGCCTAACATAGATAAAGCGATTTCAGAGGTTAGTAGAGTGTTAAAAAAAGGTGGGCATTTCTATGCAGCAACCACCGGTGGAAATGGAATAATGGAAACGATTGTAAAGATATTAGAATTAGACTTAGTCTATATAAATGCGTTTTCATTAGAAAATGGTAAGGAACAATTGGAACCATATTTTTCAAAAGTTGAAACGGAAAGATATATAGATTCATTAGAAGTTACAAATATTGATGACTTAATGGATTATATTTATTCGGGAATTACATTTAAAAAAGCATGTAAATTGTCTCAGGACGAAGTCAGAAATAAGTTGATAAGTTGTATGAAAGATGGTGTATTGAGATTGCCCAAAGACCCGGGTATGTTTATTGCCATAAAGGGTGAGTAAATGTCGAACTAAAAAGTAGTGAGTATAGATATTACTCGCAAATAACAAATGGCCTTCTGTTTTCGAGTAATTATTATGATTTTTAATAGGTCCGATTCGGCATTTTACTCGAAAACAAGTGATATATGAGCTGTTTCGAGTAATTGGGGAGATTTTTATAGCTCAATACGTTTAGACTAGGTTTGAAATTACTCGAAAAATAGGAGACATGGCTCGGCTTCGAGTAATTTCCCTAAAATCAGTTGTTTCGAAAGTTTACAATTACTCGAAAATCCTTATCCCACACCCGGTTTTCGAGTAAATTCGAAAATTACGGACTTAGGATATAATTCAACGGAACAAGTCCGTAATATTTGTCCTTATTATTCCATGCGATGAGCATTTTTACGGACTCGGCACAATGAACTCCTTGTCAAATACGTAAAACAACACTGTTTACGGCAGTGTCCTTCTCCAAAACCTTGTAGAATTACGTACCTGGACTATTTGCCGAATATATAGGTACGTAATTTGTTCGGATACACCCCTGTTACTACCATCATTCTACGTATTCGGAACAGTTTTTTTATCAACGGGTACGTAATTTACTGCTTCGGACTAAACCACGCACCGACATTTAAATAAATTGAAATTTCTATTGAACAACTAAACAAATCATTTCGTCAAATTCCCATTTGCTGATTTGTAAAATTGAGAGATATAACTTTAAACTTCAAAGCTGATATCACAAATAAAAAAGCACCCATCCATCAGGATGGGTGCTCATTTTATTGTCAATTTTATTCTTCCACAGTAGCCTTCATATCAGCGATAACCCAATTACCACCAATTTTAACATAGTAGAAGGTGGAGTCTGTGATATCGGTTCTAAGATCGCCGGTTCGGGTCAACTCCATATGTTTCTGGAAAGCGATGCGGCAGGAGAAGAAGTCTTCTGAGTACCGTATATATTCAGAAACCAATTCATCACTGAATGTAGGCGTTTTATGGGAACTATACATCCACATATCATGCAAACGGTAATTTTCCGCAAGTTCCAGATAGTAGGAGTTGTCCGGGAACATGTGACTAATGCATTTTGTACTGGTACGGCAGCCGGCTAAATCCTTGGAAAAGAAGTTGGAATAGTCCATTGCATTCTGCAGTACATAAGCAGACAGTTCGGGATCCATTTCTATGGGAGCAAATTCGGTAGCCTCGATAAGGTTGCCGGTCTGTGTATAGCGGATAGAATTCCCATAAGTATCTTTTATGGCAACGTCAGGTGCATTAAAGAGTTCAGACACCTGATATTCGATAAGCTTTGGAACGGTTACATATTCAGAAGCATAAACGAAATTTTCGATTTCCCAAGTGTTTCCGGTAAGCTCTGTTTCTTTTAAAGGAACGCCATTAACATAGGCAGTATAAGTATCCGGTACTTTGATGGTAACAGAGTTGTTTGGAGAATCTAAAATGGGAGTTGCCTCAGATACTTCCCAGCTCTGTACGGTTAAAATAAACATAAGCGGATATGAACTTGTCTCTTTTAACGTAATGGAGGCAAATTCGGTTCCGTCCGCATAGAGCTTGTAGGTAGGGGCTAAAGCATTATAACTTGCCGCATCCTGTTCATAGGTGATTTCTTTGCCGGTAAGGGAATCAAGAAACCGTTTCTTTGCAATATCTTTATCTTCAAAACGATTTTCGGTAGTAGAGAATGTAAACAGGCTTTCTGCATTTCCGGCTGTGATTTCCTGTACCAAATCTTCAATAACATATTCCGGCTGTGCTTCTTCATAGGTTACGAGACACTGATTTACGTAGCTTAGTATATAAATCCAAAAAGAAACCAGTGCTAAAATAAAAACGGTAAAGCAGGGCCAGAATATGGGGAAACGCTTTTTCTTTGTCTCTGTCATGATTATTCCTCCCTCTTTTCAATTACAAATGCAGTGGGCAATCTCCAGGAGGAGGTAGCATAGTACAATGTAACGCTGGACATTTCGTAAGCTCCGTTATAATACATGGCAGAAGAACTGCCACCATCAAGGTTTGCTGCATTTACGGCACCATATTCCTGCATAATGGATATTAAGTCTTTTGCGGTTGCACCTAAGTGACCGGAAGCACCACGGCCGTCACATACTAAAATCAGCACAGTACCATCCGCCCTCTGGCCAATAGCTGTACGGGGATTGGCACCACTACCATTACCACTGATTTCCCGGGCTTCTCCGTTGATAATCAGCTTTGTGAAGTGGTTGTCATCTCCATCATCGATATCTTTAAAACTTACGGCATCACGGATTTTGTTTTCTTTTACTATTTCTGCAACTTTAGAAGCAGACATGGAACCGATATCCATAATCATAAGGATGTTATCTTCATTAAAACCAACCATTACGTCACCGCGTTGGGGTACGTTATACTGGATTTCACCCTCGCAAACAACCAGCCCCTTAGGCTTTCCGCCCCAGTTGCCGTCGGAGAAATATTCGCCGCCGTTTACACCGCCGATGCAATCCGCTTTTTGAACCAGTTCTTCCAAGGTCTGTCCTTTTTTGCCGTCGGTATTCTCGCCCCAAGGATAAATGGTGGCAAGTTTAAGACGGGAAGGGTCGTTGACAATCATCAATTTACCAAAGAAAGAACGTCCGGAAATTTCTACGATTTCGATACCGTTGATGTCAAAGGTTGTTTCTGTGTTATCCTCCACGTCGGGGGTAGGAATTACGATTAAGTCAGCGTTTACGTTTTCTACAATGTTTTGCATACCGTTTCTTCCGGTAATGGCAAGAATTTCTTCTTCACTGAAATACCAGGAAGCAAGGAACTTCATTTGTCCGGTTTCCAAAATCGTAGAGACAAAAAGGTCTCTGGCAGCGGTACTTGGCCCGTGACAGATAATCCACATAGTGGTGTATGCACCGGCAACGGTAATCAATAAAAATGACATAATTACCAGTATGATACGGCCGATGATTTTTCCGGCCGAAAGTTTTTTCTTATCGGTTTGTTTTTTCATGATTCCTCCAATAGTTATTTAAACACCCATCTTTGTTGTATTTGAAAACTGATCAGAAATAGGAACACATCAACAATCAGTTTAAGAATTGCTTCCAATGCAGAGTTTGCCTGCAATAAGGTGCTGAGCAGATATAAGATACCATAAGACAACACCATTTGGCAAATGCAAAGAGTGTAATATTTTACAAGAGATTTTTTTATGGGAGCATCAGACTGGAAAACTGCTTTTTTATTCATGGTAAAGTTGAATAAAGAGGACAGTACTCTGGCTACAAAAGTAGCAATAAAAAGTCTTATGGTCCTGCTTACGTTATTTCCAAGTAAAAATAACAACAAAGTAAACAATCCGTAGTCGATGAGAAAAGAGGCTACGGAGCTGAGCACGAACTTAAAAATAATGCGGTAGATCCGGAAAGAATCCCGGATGGGATGGAAATGAGAAGAAGCGTTATCTTCTATGTATACGGTTTGTATTTTTACTTCCGTAATATTTATTTTTTCTCTCTTTATGGCAAAAAACATTTCTGTTTCATATTCATAGCGTTCCCCCGGTACCTGACACATTAAAGGCAGGTAGGAATAAGGAATAGCACGCAAGCCTGTCTGGGTATCGGAAACCTTAATTCCGCACAGGAAACGGAAGATGCCTCTGGTAAGACGGTTACCGAACCGGCTCTTGGCAGGGACATCGGGGTCATTGAAGTCTCTACAGCCCAAAATAATATGGTCTTTCTTTTCCAGAAGCATTTGTGCACAGGCTTTTATATCTTTACCGGTGTGCTGGTTGTCACCATCTACGGTAATGACACCGGCGGTTTCCGGGCGGTTTTCCAAAACATAGGAAAACGCGGTTTTCATGGCACGACCTTTGCCACGGTTTACTTCGTGTGTGAGTAATGTGACCTCGGGATGCTTGTCTGCTATCATGAAAGGTTCTAAATGAGTTTCGTTGCTGCCGTCATTTACAATAATGATGTCGGTAAAACCTTCTTGCAACAGACTGTCTACAACCATGTTCAGTTTTTCATCAGGATTTAATGAAGGTAAAACAATAGTTACATTCATGGGATCACTTTCTTCCTTTGTTAATTATTCTTAAGTCATTATATTCCACAGAAGGAAAAAACACAACAAAATCCAATGGTGTAAATAAGAATTCTGTGTTAAAATAATAAAAGATTAAGGATATTAGGGAGAGATAGTAGTGTGAAGATAAAGGAGAAAGTGCTGGGGATACTAAAAGCGGTATGGTTGGATATCAAAAATATCAAATGGGCACTTTTGGCACTTCTCATATATTGGATATTAACGCGTGTTTTTTTTGGCGAATTTTGTCCCATGAGGATATGTACGGGGCTTCCTTGTCCCGGCTGCGGAGCCACGAGGGCGGGGATATATGTGCTGACATTGCGCTTTAAAGAAGCGTGGCAAATGAATCCGACCATTTTTTTATGGATATTGTATATAATATTTTTACTGTGGCAGAGATATATTGGCAAAAATCGAAGAAAATTGAGCAATATTTTATTGGTATTTGTGTGTTTGTGTGCTATAATGTGTTATATAATAGGTATGTTGTATTATTTCCCACATAAGGAGCCATATACTTACTATGAAGGGAATCTGATTCTGAAGGGATTAGGGTTATGAAAAAAAAGGTTGCAGTATTTGCGAACGGCTGGAGTAATGAATATTTGAAGCTTGTTCTGGAAGGAATAAGAAAGCGTGCAAAAGAAAGTAATATAGATATATACGTTTTCATGAATTATTCATCAGGTGACGAAGGCACTATGGATAATGTAGGTGAGAAGAATATCTTTACGCTTCCTGATATAAGTGGGTTTGATGGAGTTATACTGTTAGCTAACACTATTAATTTATGTGCAGAGAGAGAATATCTTAATTTAGAGGTCCTCAAGAATAATGTGCCGGCAGTCTGCTTGGAGTATGAATTACCGGGAATTCCCTGCCTTTATACGGACACCTATTCGGGAGTCTATGATTTGACCATGCATCTGCTAAATAAACACGGAGTACGCGATGTGATTTATGTTAGCGGTCCCAAAGATAATAATGAGAATCAGCTTCGTATGCAGGCGGTTAGGGATGCACTTGCAACAGTAGAGGCACAGTTGGACGAAAACAAAATTCTTATGGCAAGTTGGTCCTATTATGAGGCCTATAATGTCATGTTGGGATGGTTGAAAGAAAATGACAAGTTGCCGGATGCCATTATTTGTGCTAATGATGAGATGGCAATCGGAGTGTGTACCGCACTGGATTATGTAGGAATAAAAGTTCCGGAACAGGTGTTGGTGACAGGGTGCGATTGTATTACAAAGAGTCAGGAGTTATATCCTATTTTATCTACCGTGGCAAGAGAATGGGACAAGTTGGGCTATGAAGGTTTGGATGTTGTGTTACGCCAGATAGATGGCTTAAAAGTACCCCAAAAGCGGGAGTACAAATCTGTTCATGTTATAGGCGAAAGTTGTGGCTGTAAGGTAGAAGATAACAGGAAAGACAAACGCCGGAAATCTATTATCAGCAATTACAAAACACAAAGACAGGACAGTATTAACGAATGGCATTTGCGTTATATTGACGACATGATGGCTAAAATAACAAGTGCACAGGATTTGCGGGATCATCTCGCATGGGATTTTGCATATAATCATTCCTTCGAAGGTGCCAATTTTATGATTTGTCTGATGGACAAATATTTTGAGGAAGAAGATATTGTGCAAAAAGAGGCTTATAGCGGCTATACGGAACTGATGGAAGTTTACGTACATATCGAAAATGGAGAGGCAAAGCAGGGCGGAATGTTTTATGTCCGTGATTTGCTTCCGGAAGTGGAAATCAATGAAGATGAAGCCCACCTTTATTTGTTCCTGCCGCTTCATGTACAAGAGGAAAGCCTTGGTTATGTTGTGTTTATAGATGAATTGAACAATATCTATGACCAGACTCTTTATACATGGTTGAGACATATCAGCCAAAACCTGGAACGAGTAAAACAAAATATCCGCTTGGAGGAACTGAACAAGAAATTGAGCGAGGTTTCCATGACGGATGCACTTACCGGACTTAAAAACCGTACCGGTTATGATGCACTGGCGTTCCCTTATCTGCAAAATTGCCAAAAGGAAGGCAAGATAGGAACCATGATGTTTGCAGACATCAACCGTATGAAATTAATCAATGACAAATATGGGCATTTGCAAGGAGATATTGCTATTTGTACCGTGGCGGACGCTATTAAGGCCACAATTCCAAAGGATTGGATTGCAGTGCGTTATGGCGGAGATGAATTCGTTATGGTTGGTGAATGTAAGAAAGCGGAAGAGATTGAGCAACTGAAAAAAGAACTTTATGTGAACTTGGAAAGAATAAAGAATGAGAGGGCAATAAAGTTTCCTTTAACTGCAAGTTTTGGCGCAGTGGTTATGAATCCGGAGGAAAATTACAGTCTGGAAGAATATCTGCGTAAAGCGGATGAGGCAATGTATGAGATGAAACAGATAACTCATGCGGAAGAGCTGAAGTTGCTATAAACATTAAATGAATAAAAACCGGGTGGATTTACGCCACCCGGTTTTCTTTTATATTCTTTTAAATTCCGGCATCCGGTTTTGGAAAACGCTATAATATTTGAAACCGCATTCTGTTAAAATTTCCGCTGCACGGTTAAAGTCAGAGGCAATATGTTCCGGTGCGTGGGCGTCGGAACCTACAGTAATGATTTCTCCGCCAAGTTGTCTGTAACGTTTGATAACTTCCATGCAAGGATGAGGATTCATTCCTTTTTTAATAGAAGAAGTGTTGATTTCAATTCCTTTTTCTTTTTCCAAAAGCAAAGTCAGGATTTCATCCAATAAGTCTTTATATTTCTCGTAAGAATAGTATTTATCTTTGTTTGGACCGTATCGTACCACATAATCCAGATGACCGTATACATCATAGTTGGAAATCTTTTTGATGTTGTCAATGATGGAACTGAAGTATTCCCGGTATGCTTCCTCCTCGGTGCGTCCTTCATAGTAGGGAGGATAGTAGGGATCCTTTCCGTTTGCAATATGGGAAGAGCCAATAATAAAATCAAAATCATATGCCTTAGAATAAATAGCAATCTCTCTGGCAATACTTGCCTGTAAGCCCAGTTCGATACCGAAAGAAATGTTAATCCGGGACGCATACTTTTCCTTATATTTAATAAGGTCGTAAAGATAGGAGTCTGTGTTAACTTCAAATTTGCCGGCGGGGGTGTCTTCTGTTATGGGAAAGTTTAAGTCCATGTGTTCTGTAAAGCACATGTGGGTAAGTCCCTTGGATATGGCACTTTGTATCATTGCCTCCATGGGGGCCGTGCTGTCCCCGGAATGGCTGGAATGTAAATGGAAATCAGCGGTAATAGCCATGATTATACCTCGCTTTTTTATATTTTCATGTTCAAACAACACATATTATACACTCTATTACGCTAAAGTCCTAGTTTTTTTGTACAAAAACTAAATATTTTCGATTTACATCTTGAATTATTGAAATGAATTAGGTAAAATAACTGTGCTGACAAAATTTTGACAATCATTTCCATGATTGCAGAAAATTATAAATTTAAAGATTTTTAGGAGGAAACTAAAATGGCAGTAAGAGTAGCAATTAATGGTTTCGGCCGTATCGGTCGTCTTGCATTCAGACAGATGTTTGATGCTGAAGGATATGAGGTAGTAGCAATCAATGACTTAACAAGTCCCAGCATGCTGGCTCACCTTCTTAAATACGATTCTTCACAGGGTAAATACAAATACGCTGATACAGTAGAAGCTGGTGAAGACAACATCACAGTAAACGGCAAAACCATCACCATCTATAAAGAGGCTGATGCAAGCAAACTTCCTTGGGGAGAACTGAAAGTAGACGTTGTACTTGAGTGTACAGGTTTCTACACATCTAAAGATAAAGCATCTGCTCATATCACAGCTGGTGCTCGTAAAGTTGTTATTTCTGCACCTGCAGGAAACGACCTTCCTACTATCGTATACAACGTTAACCACACATCCCTTACACCTGCTGACAACGTAATCTCTGCAGCTTCTTGTACAACAAACTGCTTGGCTCCTATGGCTAAAGCACTTAACGACTGCAGACCTATCATGAGCGGTATTATGACAACTGTTCATGCTTACACAGGTGACCAGATGATCCTTGACGGTCCTCAGAGAAAGGGTGACCTTAGAAGAGCACGTGCTGGTGCTTGCAACATCGTTCCTAACTCTACAGGTGCTGCTAAAGCTATCGGCCTTGTTATTCCTGAACTGAACGGCAAACTTATCGGTTCCGCTCAGCGTGTACCTACCCCTACAGGTTCTACAACAATCCTTGTTGCAGTTGTTAAGGGTGCAGTTACAAAAGACGAAATCAATGCAGCTATGAAAGCAGCAGCTACAGAATCTTTCGCTTACAACACAGACGAAATCGTATCTTCTGATATCGTTGGTAGCACATACGGTTCCATCTTCGATGCTACACAGACAATGGTAGCTCCTATGGAAGATGGCAATACTCAGGTACAGGTTGTATCTTGGTACGATAACGAGAACAGCTACACATCTCAGATGGTTCGTACAATCAAATACCTTGCTGAGCTTGCATAAGTATAAGCAATATTAAAGACCTATCAGGGGTCCGGTCTTTTGGGCCGGACCCTTTTATAATATTAAAAGGAGAAAAGAAAAATGGGTTTGAACAAAAAATCAGTAGATGATATCAACGCAAAAGGAAAAAGAGTTTTAGTTAGATGTGACTTTAACGTTCCCCTTAAAAACGGCGAAATCACAGACGAAACACGTATCGTAGCAGCTATGCCTACAATCCAGAAACTGCTTAACGACGGTGGTAAAGTTATTCTTTGCTCTCACCTTGGCAAAGTTAAAAACGGCCCCAATGAGGGTGAATCCCTTGCACCTGTTGCAAAGAGACTTTCCGAGAAGCTTGGCAAAGAAGTTGTTTTCGTTGCAGATTACAACGTAACAGGCGAAGAAGCTACTAAAGCAGTAGCAAACATGAACGAAGGTGATGTAGTTCTCCTTCAGAATACACGTTTCCGTGGAGCAGAAGAAACAAAGAACGGCGAAGAGTTCAGTAAAGAATTGGCTGACCTTGCTGATATGTATGTATGTGATGCATTCGGTTCTTCTCACAGAGCACACGCTTCTGTAGAAGGTGTTACAAAATTCATCACAGCAAAAGGTGGCGAGAATGTTGTTGGTTACCTTATGCAGAAAGAAATCGACTTCCTTGGCAATGCAGTAGAAGATCCCGTAAGACCTTTCGTTGCTATCCTTGGTGGTGCTAAAGTTGCAGATAAACTTAACGTTATCTCCAATCTGCTCGAGAAATGCGACACACTGATTATCGGTGGTGGTATGGCTTATACATTCCTGAAAGCTCAGGGCTATGAAATCGGTAAATCTCTTGTAGACGAGACAAAACTTGACTACTGCAAAGAGATGATGGAGAAAGCAGAGAAACTTGGCAAGAAACTTCTTCTTCCCGTTGACTCTACTACAATCGCTGATTTCCCTAACCCTATCGACGCTCCTGTAGACGTTGAAGTTTATGATGTAGAAAATATGCCTGCAGACAGAGAAGGTTGCGATATCGGACCTAAGACAGCTGAAATGTATGCTGACGCTGTTAAGAGCGCTAAGACTGTTGTTTGGAACGGACCTATGGGTGTATTCGAGAACCCTACACTTGCAGCAGGTACTATCGCAGTAGCAAAAGCTCTTGCTGAAACAGAAGCTACAACAATCATTGGTGGTGGTGACTCCGCAGCAGCTGTTAAGCAGCTTGGCTTCGGTGACAAGATGTCCCACATCTCCACAGGTGGCGGTGCTTCCCTTGAATTCTTAGAGGGCAAAACACTTCCCGGTGTTGCAGCAGCAGACAATAAATAAGAAAAACTTTCATTTTACGAAAAATGCCCGAAGGGGCATTTTTCACGTACAAATATAGATTAAGAAAGGGTCAAAAGAAATGGCAAGAAGAAAAATTATTGCCGGTAACTGGAAGATGAACATGACTCCCAGCCAGGCAGTTAAACTGATTGAAACATTAAAACCTCTGGTAGCAACAGAAGATGCAGACGTAGTATTCTGCGTTCCCGCTATCGACATTATCCCTGCAGTAGAAGCAGTAAAAGGTTCCAACATCGAAATTGGTGCAGAGAACATGTACTTCGAAGAGAGCGGTGCTTACACAGGTGAAATTTCTCCTGCAATGCTTGTAGATGCAGGCGTTAAATATGTTATCATCGGTCACTCTGAGAGAAGAGAATACTTCGCAGAAACAGATGAGACAGTTAACAAAAAAGTTCTGAAAGCATTTGAACATGGTCTTACTCCTATCATTTGCTGTGGTGAGTCCCTTACTCAGAGAGAACAGGGCATCACAATCGACTGGATCCGTCAGCAGATTAAAATTGCGTTCCAGAACGTAACAGCAGACCAGGCAAAAGCAGCAGTTATCGCTTACGAGCCTATCTGGGCTATCGGTACAGGTAAAACAGCTACATCTGATCAGGCACAGGAAGTTTGCGGTGCTATCCGTGAATGTATCGCTGAAGTTTATGATGATGCTACAGCAGCAGAAATCCGTATCCAGTACGGCGGCAGCGTAGGTGCAGGAAATGCAGCAGAACTGTTTGCAAAACCCGACATCGACGGCGGTCTTGTTGGCGGAGCTTCTTTGAAAGAAGACTTCGGCAAAATCGTAAACTATAAATAAGACTTAAAAGTTTTATTCTAAAAATCTATTTACAAAAGATAAAGAAGGACTATTTGACCGGTATCTGCCGGTTGGATAGTCCTTTTGCGTTAGTGAATAAGTCTTTACATAGGAAGTAAAAGTTTCTATAATATAAATAGTTTGTATACAAAAAGAGGCGTGTTTGGAATGACAATAAGAAAAGCAGTTCTTGCTGATTTGCAGGAGTTAATGGATATCTATAATTATGAAGTGGTAAATGGGGTGGCAACCTTTGACATGGAGCCAAAGACACTTGATGAGAGAAAAGAGTGGTTTGAAGCCCATACCACATCAAAGTATCCCCTGATTGTGGCAGAGATTGAGGGCCAAGTGGCAGGCTATGCAAGTCTTTCCAAATATCGGGAGAGGGCAGCGTATCAGACCACAGTGGAATTGTCTGTTTACATCGGAAAGGATTACAGAGGACAAGGTATTGCCTCTGCACTCATGAAGCATATTTTAGAACTGGCACGGCAGGAAGAAGGTATACATACAGTGGTTTCCGTGATTACTGCCGGAAATGAAGTAAGCACAAGACTTCATCAGAAATTTGGCTTTGAGTATTGCGGAAAAATTCCGGAAGTGGGAATGAAATTCGGAAGGTATCTTGGTGTGGAACATTACAGACTTGGAGTATAAGTGTTGTGAAGGAGATATCGGGATACGTGTTTTGAGAAAAGGCATTAGGAGTTTTGAGAAAAGAGAGGCGGAATAACATGCAGGAAGTACAGAACGGTTTTTTGTATGTGAGTAAAGAAATAGAAGCTAAGGTGAACGAGACTATGCCACCGGAGGAAGAAATGCAAGACCTGGCAGACTTCTTTAAGGTGTTCGGGGATGCTACCAGACTGAAAATTCTGTATGCACTTATGTGCTCCGAAATGTGTGTGCTGGATATTGCACAGCTGCTTGGGATGACCCAGTCTGCCATTTCCCATCAGCTTAGAGTGTTGAAACAAATGGACTTGGTAAAGAACAGAAGAGAAGGAAAGATTATTTTTTATTCTTTGGCAGACAGTCATATTGTGACTATTTTAAGTCAGGGTATTGATCATATTGAGGAATAAGAAGTACCGGTGTTGTAAATTGGGGGTTGTGGGGATGAATTTGGCTATTATGCGTAATTTGTAGTTGGTGTCTTACCATACGTGTATTTTAGGGCCCTTATGGGTAGACAAAATAGCCATCATCACTTATGAGAATGAGTATTTATCTACCCATAAGTATCAAAATCAGTTACGATGGGAAGATAAAATTGAGTCATTTGGAATATTTTAGAAGGTAATGAAGCAAATAGGTATTAAAATTTCTTACCATACGCATTATAAAATAGAGCTATGGGTAGAAACAGAATTAGAAAACGTTACTAGAATCCATGGTTTGTCTACCCATGAGTTGCTTATGAGATTGTTATGGGTAGAAATAGTATATTAAATAAATAAAATGAGCCCCGCATCGTTGGGAAGAGTACCGACAAGGCATATTTAGTTACTGTCCAGCATGGCTTATTGTGAACTCGTCAAATCCCAATTTGTTTTCAAACAGATGAAACATTTAGGAGGATAAAAATATGATTCTCATTTTTGATTATTTTGAAACTTTAGTACATAACAAGTCCATGGATTTTAACCGTGGACTTCTTGTTT
>JAZNGC010000013.1:0-14780 GCA_045589155.1 Lachnospiraceae bacterium | reverse complement strand
ATATTTTACAACAGTACCGTTTTACAACTTTAAAGGAGAATGCATATGAGAAAAATAGTAAATCTGAATGAAAACTGGAGCTTTGTAAAGGAAACCACTGTTTCCCCGGCTTCCCTGCATCCCTCCTGTGAAAATGCAGAGCAGATTACACTTCCTCACAGCTGGAATGCCATTGACGGCCAGGATGGCGGCGGAGATTACTATCGCGGCACCTGCTACTATGTGAAAGAATTGCAAAAAGAAGCACTCCCGGAGGCGGACCGTTATTATCTCGAAATCCAAGGGGCAAACTCTTCTGCCGACGTCTATGTAAATGGTAAGGCACTTGCCCACCATGATGGAGGTTATTCCACCTGGCGTGTGGACGTAACAGAAGCACTTACAGAGGTTAATGCCGGTATGGGAGGTTCCGCTGACGCTGCCGTGTTGACAATTGCGGTAGACAACTCCCCCAACGATACCGTCTATCCCCAGATGGCAGACTTTACCTTCTACGGTGGTTTATACCGGGATGTTAATTTGATTTGCGTAAATGAATGTCATTTCGATTTGGATTACTATGGTGCCCCCGGAATCCAAGTAACTCCGGTTGTAAGGAATGACGAAAATGCTTGTGCTGATGTTACTGTTGAAGTTTTCCTTGCACAGGGAGCTGTTTTGACTAGTAAGTCTATCCGTTATACCCTTGCAGATGCCTCCGGTACAGTAGTAGGCTCTACTGTTTCCACCGATACAAAAGTAAACATTTCTATTGAAAATGTACATCTTTGGAACGGAAGAAAAGACCCTTACCTTTACACCGCCACTGCTGAGATTTTGGACACTGCTACAGATGCGGATTCCGCCACAGTGCTTGACAATATTTCCACACGCTTTGGTTGCCGTACCTTTAAAATCGACCCGGAACGCGGCTTTATTTTAAACGGCGCAGAATACCCTCTTCGTGGTGTTTCCAGACATCAGGACCGCTGGACATTCGGTAATGCTCTTTCCCGTGAACATCATAAAGAAGATATGGAGCTGATTCATGAGATGGGTGCCAATACCATCCGCCTCGCCCACTATCAGCATGACCAGTACTTCTATGATCTGTGTGATGAATACGGCATGGTTATCTGGGCGGAAATCCCTTATATTTCCAAGCACCTGCCCGGTGGACGCGAGAATACCATTTCCCAGATGAAGGAATTGATTGCACAGAACTACAATCATCCCTCCATCGTGGTATGGGGACTTTCCAATGAAATCACCATGAACGGTGCAAAGGATCCCGACCTGATTGACAATCATCATGTTTTGAATAATCTTGCCCATGAAATGGACCCCACCCGTCTCACCACTATGGCATGTGTATCCATGTGTGATATGAACGAGCCTTACGTACAGATTCCTGACGTAGTCTCCTACAATCACTACTTTGGCTGGTACGGTGGTGACACCTCCATGAACGGTCCTTGGTTTGACAAATTCCATGCTACTTTCCCCAACAAACCCATCGGCGTATCCGAATACGGTTGTGAAGCATTGAACTGGCACACCTCTGACCCCAAACAAGGCGACTACACCGAAGAATATCAGGCATATTATCATGAAGAATTGATTAAACAGCTCTATACACGTCCCTATATTTGGGCAACCCACGTATGGAATATGTTTGACTTTGGCGCAGATGCCCGAAACGAAGGCGGCGAGAACGGCCAGAACCACAAAGGTCTGATTACCTTTGACCGCAAATATAAAAAGGATTCCTTCTACGCTTACAAGGCATGGCTCTGTGACATTCCTTTCGTTCATATCTGTGGCAAACGCTATGTTGACCGTGTGGAGGACGTGACAAAAGTAACTGTATACTCCAATTTGCCTGAAGTGGAGCTGTTTGCAAATGGTGTTTCCCTTGGCAAAAAAGAAAGTGCTGAGCACTTCTTCTATTTCGATGTGCCTAATGCCGGCGAAACTACCTTGAAGGCTGTTGCAGGCGATTGCACCGACGAAAGTTTTATCCGCAAGGTTGATACTTTTAACGAAGACTATCTTTTGAAGGAAAAGGGAGCTATCTTAAACTGGTTTGATGTAACGGTAAAAGAAGGCTATCTTTCTTTAAACGACACTATAGCAGACATCATGAAGACTCTTCGTGGCAAGATAGTAATTATGCAGTTTGCTATGGGACTGATGAATGATATGAAGAAAAATCAAAAAAAATCCGCCAAGGGCGAAGAAGGCGGAAAATCCGGTGCCATGAGTATGAAACTCAGCTCCGGCATGATGGATATGCTGGGCGGCTTCACCATCCTTCGTGCCAGCAACATGGTTGGTATGGTCGGCGTGACTTTGACCAAGGAACAGTTGCTTAAGATGAATAAGAAGCTGAATAGGATCAAGAAGAAAAGTAAATAGTAACTGAATTAAATAAACATGCTATAAGACGGCAATCCCCTGTTTGGGATTGCCGTCCTTTTGTAATTATGGACGCAAATTGGGATTTGTCGACATATATTCCTTATCAATTTAATCCGAATTGGGCATAGATGTATTCTTCTTTTTTCCCATACCCAATTTCTTTCCGAAATCAATTGGTTTGGGGTCATTTTACACTATTTTTGTTTCCCTTTGGGTATATAGAGTTCTGCATTTTCCCTATACCCAAAATTGTGCAAAAAATTGGGTACCAGACAATTTTTTCTTCATCAATACCCAAAGTCATCTTTAAAATAATCAAAAAGCTAAAGTAATACCAGAATCTCGCTTCTTTTTGGGTATAGAGAAATTTGAACCCTGCATATACCCAAAACCACCAAAATACGAATCTCTATTTTCTATCCGTCACTTATACAAATCCCAATTCATCTACAAATTAAAAATGCCGCCACACCAAGTGTGACGGCATTTTTCCGTTTTATCCTATTTTGTAAAAAACACCTGCAACGCATGATACAAGTGCAGCTGCCACGCTTTCATGTCGTGGACACCGCCGGGAATAGTAAAGAAATCATAGTTCTCGCCGGGCACCAACTCCGGACATACTTTTAAAGTCTTCTCCATAATCTCGGTGTGCTCTTCATAAGCAATATCCTTATCTCCGTTACAGCAGAACATGTAATCCAGGTTAAACCCTTTCTTCCCGCCTTCTGCCAAAGTTTCACAGATACGCTTTACTTCCATATCACGGATTCCTTTCGGACCGCAGCAACCGGAAAAAGGACCATACCAAGAAAACAAGTCAAAGTTGTTGTAAAATGCTGCACGGTATGTTGTCATGGAACCAAGGGAAAGACCTGCAAAAGCCCTATGATTACGGGTTTTAACCAGGTTTTCCTCGCTTACATCCCCTGCTGCATATGTAGAATATTTACTTTCTACAGCAGGAATCAAATCCCGACGCAGTTCCATGCGGAACTGCTCTGTAATAAACTCTGCATTCTTATCTACGTCAGTTCCCCTATAGTAAGTGGGTGCTACAATAATGCAGGGCTCACAAATCCCTTTCGCCATCATATTATCCAGAATGGTAACCGTATCCGGGAACATCTTAAACCACCAGTCTTCGCTTACTCCGCCACCGTGAAGAAGGTAAAGAATATTGTACTTTTTTGTCTCATCATAGCCGTAAGGAACATAAACCCAAGCTCCTTTGTGCATGGCTTCAGACCCACTTTCATCATAGGTCTGTGTATCATAGTTAAGTCTCTCTACCTTTCCTTTTTTGTCCGTTTCACCCAGCATTTCTGCCGGCATTTCAAATACATACTCCATACATAACCCCTTTCTGTTTTTGAAAAAAGTGCCGATAACATCGACACTTTTTCATTATACCTGATTATTCATTCATCAAAGTCAATTATTAATATTTCATAGCCTCTTCTTCGCCTGTCATCACGCGGATTGCGCCCTGTGCCAGTGCAAGAAGCTCGTCCTCACCGGGATATACTGTGAAGGGAGCGATAAAGCCTGCTCTCTCTTTCAGTCCATCGATAACTTCGGGATTGTATGCGATACCACCGGTAAGAATAATCTGGTCAACCTTACCATTCAGTACACAAGCCATGGAACCCATATCTTTTGCCACCTGGAACAAGAATGCATCAACCATTTCTTTTGCTTTCTCATCGCCTTCGCGTACACGTCCCATTACTTCACGCATATCGTTTGTGCCAAGGTACGCATTGAAGCCGCCTTTACCAACCAATTTGCTGTATACTTCTTTTTCTGTGTATTTACCGGAGAAGCACATTTTAACCAGCGCACCTGTGGGAACTGCACCTGCTCTCTCGGGAGAGAATGCACCGTCACCATCAAGAGCGTTAAATACGTCTACGATTCTGCCGTACTCATGAGCACCAACGGAAACACCGCCACCCATATGTACTACGATAAGTCTTAAAGACTCATAAGCTTTACCGGACTCTTTTGCATATCTCTTTGCCACTGCCTTCTGGTTCAGCGCATGGAATACGCTTGTTCTGGGAAGCTCGGGAACACCGGAGTATCTCGCGATAGGCATCAGCTCGTCTACTACAACGGGGTCTACAATGTAAGAGGGAACACCGATTTCATCACCGATTTCTCTTGCAAGGATACCACCGAGGTTAGATGCATGCTGACCCTGTCTACCAACTTTAAGGTCCTCAAGCAACTCATCCGTCACAGCGTAGGTACCACCGGGAATGGGTTTCAGCATACCGCCACGGCCTACAATAACATCCAAAGACTTTACATCGAATTCCTTGTTTGTCAAAAGGTCTGTAATGATTTTCTTACGGAAATCCTTCTGCTCAACAATAGAACCATACTGGCTGATTTCCTCTGTAGAATGTCTTAAGGTCTCTTCGAACAATAAGGTTTCATCTTCAAAAACACCGATTTTAGTTGATGTGGAACCGGGGTTAATAATCAAACTTTTAATAGACATCTTCATTTCCTCCTATTATTAATCGAATTATTTATGCGTTCTTCTTCATCTCTTCTGCAACCACTGCTGCAAGAGCCATGGAGTTTACTTTAGTCTCAAAGCTGTCGGAACGGCTTGTCAGGATTACGGGCACCTTAGTACCTGTGAGAATACAACCGTTCTTCATATCTGTCATATGTACAATCGCTTTGTACAGGATATTTCCTGCATGGATATCCGGGAAAAGAAGGATATCTGCATCGCCCTGGATGTTTCTGTCGGTAGCACCTTTGTGTTTTGCTGCCTCAGGGTCGATGGAAAGGTCAAGGGAAAGAGGACCATCTACGATACATTTTGTAAATTCACCGTTTTCCCACATTTTAGTAAGTTCAGCTGCATCTACTGTAGCAGGCATTTTGGGGTTAACCACTTCTACTGCTGCCAAAGGTGCAACCTTAGGACATTCAACACCGCAAGCATATGCAACCGGCAGTGTGTTTTTAATAATATTTACTTTATCTTCCAGGGTAGGATATGTCATAAATGCTACGTCTGTTAAGAACAACAGTCTGTCGATACCGGGAATTTCAAATACTGCTACGTGAGAAAGAGCACCGCCGGTACGAAGACCAACCTCTTTATCCAAAACGCTCTTAAGGAAATTCTTTGTATCGATGAGACCCTTCATATACATGTCAACCTTGCCGTCATGAGCCAGTTTAACTGCAACCAAAGATGCTTCTACGGGGTCAACTACGTTGATGATTTCAAAGCCTTCCAAATCCATATTAATGGATGCTGCGATTTCTCTGATTTTTGCTTCGTCACCAACCAAAACCGCATCAGCGATTCCGCGTGCTTTAGCTTCTTTTACTGCTTCTAAGACTGCGTCATCCTGTGCTACGGAAACTGCAACTTTTTTCATGCCGCACTCTTTTACTTTTGAAATAATTTCATCAAAACTCTTATTCATTTCTAACGCCTTTCTATCCGTACCCTGCGGAGTTCATATGTTTATCGTTAAAATAATAACACAGTGCCGTTTAAAAATCAACCTTACATGGAGATTTCCTATGCCTTTATTTCCATACAATGTTCTTACATTTTACGCGCTTACCCACCCTGGTTCAAAAGTACTAATTTTTGCTACAATTTATGCAATTTTTCCGTCATGCATTTTTTCACTATTTCGATGATTTTTAATTTACAAATTATACGGACAATTAACACAATAGCATAAAACAAGGCAATTCACGCTCTCACTTTGTGAATTGCCTTTTTCATATTTTGCAAGTCTTCCTTCAAATATTTTGCAGTGCTATTTTCAGCGTAGTACCATCGTCCTAATCTCTCATTCTCGGACGATAGTTGCAGTTCTGCTTACGCCACCTGATAATTCTCCGCCTGGGATTGGAACAATTTGTAGTACAGACTATCCGTCTTTTTCATCAAATTCTCATGAGTATCAAAATCTGTTACCCTACCACCATCGATAATCAAAATACGGTCACAGAATACGCTGCTACTCATGCGGTGAGAAATGTAAAGGGCTGTTTTATCCTCCACAAGACCATTAAACTTTTCATACACTTCCGCTTCTGCAATGGGATCAAGGGCACTGGCAGGTTCGTCCAAAATCACCAGGGACCCCTCCTTATAAAGCGCTCTTGCAATGGCAACCTTCTGACATTCTCCGCCGGACATCTCAATACCTTTTTCGTCATATTCCTTGCCGAATCTGGAGTTCACTCCTTCCGGCAAATCTGCTACCTTTTCTTCCAATCCCACTTCCTTAATCAGTTTATCTATCTTGTCCCGGTCCGCTCCCACTTCCTTACAGGAAATGTTTTCGCCGATGGTGTAGTTGAACAAACGATAGTCCTGAAATACTGCTGCCACGGTCTCCATATACTTCCCGTAATCATACTCCTGAATATTTTTTCCGTTTATCAGTATTTCTCCGCTGTCCACCTTATACATACGGCAAAGAAGTTTTACCAACGTAGATTTTCCCGCACCGTTCAGTCCTACGATAGAGATTTTTTCTCCCTGCTTTAATGCAAAGGAAATGTTCTGAAGCACAGGCTTCTCGCTGCCTGGATAGGTAAAGGTTACGTCCTTAAACTCAATGGTTTTAATTCCGTTTTCCAGTTTTTCTTTACCGGAAATTACGCTTTCTTCTTCCAAACTCATAAATTCCATGTAAGGCTCCAGATAAGACAGCATCATCATGGTGCTTACCACGCTCTCTCCCACACTTCGCATGGAAGTAGAAAAATTAATTGCCGCGGAAACATACATGGTAAGGGAGCCGATGGAAATCTGTGAACCCAGACTAAGAGCCCCTATTTTGGTTCCGAGAGTCCGAAGTCCAACATATAAATAACAAAATGCTGCTACCAGGTCATTGATAAAATTCATGCCACCCAGACTCTTGCCTGATGCCCGCAAAAATTTTTCAAACATGTCACAGGTTTCCTTTGTATATTCCATCATCCGTCCGGAAATCATATCCGACATATCATAAAGTCTGCAGTCCTTCTGCACATTTTTATCGAATCCAAGCCCCATATAATAGCCGAATCTACGGTTAATGGGAATCAGTTCCTGGGAAAATTTTACCTGATAGTCGGACATACCTTTATAAAAGAGCAACATAGCCGCCAGTGCCACAATAAGTGCAATAATCAGCACCGGACCCAGGGTTGCCATAATGGCAAGCAAGCCTACCAGAGTGATAATTCCTGTGAGGGCATCAAAAGCAAACCGGATCAGGTTTACCGTTGCCCCCTGGTTTGTAATGGCAAAGGTTGCCCTTTCCTTTAAGTCAAGATAATAGGGATTTTCCAGATAAGAGTACTCCAAATTCATAATTTTTGTCGCCATAATCTGATTCATCTTATGGAAAACCACATCATTTTTTACGGACAAAAATTTGTTTAACATATTTTCAGCAAGTTTGGTCAGCACGTTATTTGCCACAATCAGTGCCCCCCACAAAACCAGCAGTTCTATATTTTTACCACCCATCAGCTCTTCAATCAGGAATTTGGGCAGAATAATATTTAAAAATAATTTTGCACCGGAAAGCACAGAGTTTAAAATAAGCAAAATCACATACGCCTTATCCGCTTTCCATACCAATTTCATAAAATGTGCTATTTTCTTCATCGCTTCCTCCTACGCCACATCTTCCGGATTTTCCTGATAGTATTTTCCCTGAATAGTGAACATCTCATAATACTGTCCCTTTTTTGCCATCAATTCTTCGTGGCTACCATACTCTTTCAAGCCGGTTTTATCAAACAGGGCAATCTTGTCACAAAACTTGGTACTTGCCAACCTATGTGATATGTAAACTGCTGTTTTTCCTTCTACCAGCGTGCTGAACTTCTCATAAATCTCCGCTTCTGCCAGGGCATCCAGCGCCGCTGTAGGCTCATCCATGATAACCATATTGGCATTTTTATATAGGCCCCTTGCAATGGCAAGTTTTTGTCTCTCGCCACCGGAAAAATCCGTACCATTTTCATCAATTACCTTTAACATCATCTGGTCCAGACCCTTCTCAAAGCCTGCCACCTTTTCCCAAAGCCCTACCTTTTCCAGTGCTTCTTTTACCCTGAAGTCATCTACACCTTCCGATTTACAAGCCACATTCTCCCTGATATCAAAGGCCAGTATATTAACCTCCTGGAACACCGCCGAAAACATGCTGTAAAGCTGTTCTTTGTTATATTTACGGATTTCTTCTCCGTTGATAAAAATCTGTCCTTTTGTGGGCTCATACAGACCTGTCATCAGTTTTACAAGAGTAGATTTGCCGGCACCGTTTACACCTACAATTGCCAGACGTTCCCCTTTATGTATGGTAAAATTCAAATCTTCAAATACATTCGTCTCGCTACCGGGGTAACGGAAGGTCACATGGTCAAACACAATTTCCAATGTCTCCTCCGGTTTCTTTGCAGTTCCCTCTCCGTTTACCAGTTTTGCGTCAATCAAACGGAAATAATCTGCCACATATTGTCCCTGACTTGCAATCACGCTGATGGTATCCCCAAGCATAAGCAGGGATGCCATCAGACTCGTAATAGCAGACACATACATAGAAAAAGAACTGATGGGCATTCCCGACACTGCCTGACGGATTAAAATCCCGTACATTGCCACATTGGTCAAAAGCAAGGTTCCAAGTCCCAGAAATCCCAGTCTGAATTCTCTGGCACGGAGTTTTTGCAGTATCTTCTTTAAAGCACCGATTTCTCCGTCATAATTTGTCATGATGCGTTCTTTAAGCCCATAAATACGGATATCTTTTCCATAAGAAAAATCATGGGTTGTTCCGTAAAAATAGTTTATTTTACGGTTGGCCGCAGAAGTCTCTTCTTTATGCTTATATTGGTTTTTATAATTTAATTTTCCAATCCACATGGTGACTGCCACATGGAGACACAGACAAATTAAAATGACAGGGTGAAGGTAGCCTACCAATAGAAACATACCTATGATTGTAAGTATAGAAGCGGGGAGCTTATACAATCTTCTGTATATTCCTTCCACCCCATCATTGTTATTGTTGCAGGAATTCATTGCCTTGTCGTATTCCTTATAGAACTGTGCATCCTCAACATATTTAAAGTCCATTGTTAAAAGTTTATTTTCCAAATCACCCATATAATTCAAACGTAAACGCATCACCCTGGCGTCGATTACGTTTTGCAGATATATCATAAGATAACCTACCGGTCCGGCAGTAAGTACATAAGCTGCCATGGCAATCAAAAGAGTGGTGGCCGCTCCTTCTCCGCCAATTTCCAATGCTCCGATCGCAAGTTTTGGCAAAAGCACGGCAAAGAAGGGATAGATTCCTGCTACCAGAGTGTAAATCCCAATCAGTCCCACCGTCTTCCTGTCACGTTTTACCAGAACTGCAAGCATCCGTTTTAAAACCGGAAGCACTTTTATTTTTTCTTTCTGCTCTTCATTTTTCTTCATCTTCATCTTTCTCATTCTCCCCGGCAGGGACTTCTCCTCTCCTATTCGTCATTTAAAAGCGGTTTTCTCTTTTATCTGTCCTATGGTTCACATTATACAAATCCTTTTTTCAATGTACATAGGTAAAACGCAAGTGGTAAAAGAGCCGGGGTAAGTGGTAAAAAATGGTTGGTAAAATGCCGGCATGTTTGCTATAATTTTTTTATCATTTGTTTAGGAGAAAATCTATGCAGACAAAAAAGAGCTATCTGGACATTTTACGGATTGTTGCCATTTTCATGGTATTCCATTTTCATTTTATTATTGTTTTGGAAAAACAGGGCCTGCTTTATGGCTTTACCAATGGGGATTGGGGTTGCGTTGGCACTTCCCTCTTTTTCCTTATATCCGGCAACTGTCTGGCAAGAAATTACGGCAAGGATTTAAATGTAAAAAAATTCTATGCAAAACGCTGGTTATCCATTTTCCCCGCCTTTTATCTATGCTATATACTGGTGTTCTTAGGGCATACCGTACTTTTGCAAAATCATGTACTTGCAGGTCTTGCTCCCTGGCGTATGATTTTCACCCTTCTTGGCATTGACAATTACCTAAACTTTGTAGGAATCCAAAACGGCGCCCTGGTGGGCGAGTGGTATACTGCCATTATCTTATGTATTTACCTGCTTTTTCCGCTGCTTCAGTACTTATATAGAAAGAGTAAATTGTCAGGCTCCGTTCTCATCTTAGTTCTTTATGTTTTAAATCTTATTTTTACATGGGGCCCCGTTCCCGATGATGCGCATCTGCTTACGGGCATTGCTATGTTCTGGCTTGGCATGATATTATTCCATTTTGAGAATAAGCTGGAACGGATGCCGTGGTTTGCTTTTATAGGAATTTTACTGTGTGGAATTGTGTTTTTATTTATTCCACTTCCCGGTCCTCAACTCCTCCGGAAAAATCTGATGGCACTTTTAATCTTCCTGTTGTTTATGCAGCTTGGACGCCTTCCCGGAAAGTTTGGTGAAATAAAAGCAATCCGCTTCTTAAGCAAAATCGAATATGGAATTTATCTTTGTCATCACACAGTGCTTTATGTCATAAAGTCCATTTACACCCGTGTTTTAGGTGAAATAAATCCTCTTTTTTATTATTTGATCTGCCTTGTGGCAACCCTGGCCTTTGCCACAATCCTTACCTATTTAACCCAATGGCTGATTGAGAAAATGAAATCCTTTCAAACAAAAAAGACACGCTCCTGAACTATCAGGGCGTGTCCCTTTTTATGCCATGTCCTTTAATTTTTGGAACAAAGCTAAATCTTCCTGTGTAATCTTAATGTTGGCCTGTATCTCCTGTCCGTCCGGAGAGATTACCTTACACTCCAGAATCGTGCCTTCCTGCACGCCACTTTGTGCCATAGCCTGGATAAACTGTATAAACTTTGGATGATTATTTTTAAATCTTTCCAAATCATTTTTCAGTCCCATTAATTGCATCGGATTTAATGCCATCTTTCCCACCTGCTTTCTTCTTTATCATTTACGCGTAAATTCAATACATATTCCGCCTTCTTCTCCCACCACTTTACCTTCCAGTTTGGCACCTTCAAGCCATGCCAAGGCCGGACTGTCCGTAAGAATCCTTGGTATTGTCAGGATTTCCCCATTCTCAAAAATACCATTATTCTCAATATATATATGACAAGTTTCCCCATTTACATCCGTTCCTTCTAATACATATCTGGCGGAAAGGCGCCATCTGTCTCCGGCAAACTGAGACTGCGCATCTACTCCTCCCGGCAAAATAACACCGTTAAAATACTCTGATTCCGCCGTCCCATGGAAATGAACCAATGTTACCTGACCGGTAGAACCCTTCACCTCAACACTATTATCTATTCTCACATGAACCAATAATACTTTTTCCTTGTCCATATTTTTAACCTCCCGTTTATATTTCATTCATTTATTTCCCCAATTTATACAGAATTTCATCTGTATCCCAACAAACTTTGCTTAAATCATCCTTATAAATCCCAATTAATTATATCAAACTTTCCCATCTTTACAACAGACTTGCACGTCAAAAATGGCAATATCCGCCGTACAAACAACATTTTATGCAATCAATGTAAAAAAAGCAGTAAAAATTATATATTTTGTCATAAATAGTTAGACTAAACACAAAAAAAGTGGTAAAATGTTACTATACAGAAATACGGTGTATAATGAACCGAAAATTATTTATATCCGGATAATATTTGGAGGATTGGCTTATGGATATTTTACATCAAACTAACAAAGAGGCTGAATTACCCGTGGAAGAATTAACACCCCCTCAGGTGCCACAGGAAGAAACAACCGAAACGGTTAAAACGGAAAAAACCAAACCCTCAAAGGTTAAGAAAGAGAAACCTGTAAAGGTTAAAAAGGAAAAACCTATAAAAGTTAAAAAGGAAAAACCTGTAAAAGTTAAAAAGGAAAAACCTGTAAAGGAAAAAGAGGAAAAGGTGAAGAAGGAGAAAGTGAAACCTGCAAAAGTCAAAAAAGAAAAAGCAGGCAAACCCAAATCCGCCGGAAAACTCGGAAAACTTTTGGACAAGTTTTTACCTATCCTGGCAGACTTGACCAGTTCCCGTAAAATCAGAACAACTATCGTTGGCGCCTTCCTGGTACTGGTTATCTTCATCATAATCCTTGGTGTTGCTTCTTATCAGAAGGCATCCGGAACTGTTGTAAACAGTTATAAGGATTCTTCTCTTAATACCATTTCCGCAGAGAGTATGTACTTTGGTCTGTTGTGTGAAACTATTTCCTCAAAAACCGCTGAACTCGTCAAGGATAGCAACACCGCAAAATATTACGAGATGTATTACGATCAGACCGATGCCGATACCATGAACATGTTTATGGCAGTCAAAAATAGTCTGAAGGATGTGAAAAACAGTGCCGACTACATAAACAGTTACTTTATCGTATCCAGCCGCGGTCAGCAGATAGCTTCTGAGGATACTGCTCTTCCCGCAGATGCATACAACCAGCTTTATGCATCCGATACGGATGGTGTATATCTTAGCCAGAATGTAAAGCAGAACAGATGGCTGGGAAGACATGCCTATATCGATAGCGTATATGGCAATGACGATAGCACTTACGGACTTGTATTTTATCAGAGATTCATGAAAACAGATGCTGTATTGATTATGGACGTCAGCATGGATACCATTGAAGAAGCTCTTGCAGGAATGGATTTCGGAAAAGGAAGTTACAAAGCCATTGTAACCCAGGACGGAAGAGAAATTATTTATCAGAATATTATTAAAGATGGTAATTCCGTTCAGCAACCGGTTGAAAAGAGCCTGTTTGTAGGTCAGAAATTCTATGAGGAATCTGTAGAAGAAAAAGCTGTGGGAAGTAAAGAAGTACGAGTTGACGGTAAGAAATATCTCTACGTGTATGCTCCCGTTGGCAAGACCGGTATTATGACTTGCGGATTGATTCCTTATTCCAACATTACTGCTGAAGCTAACAGCATCAGAAATATTACAATTATCCTTGTTCTTCTTTCCGTTGTTGTAGCATTATTTGTAGGAAACTCAATTGCAAAACGTATCACCAAAGAACTTACATATACCGTAACCTCTCTTGATAACGTAGCTAAGGGTGATTTGACCGTAGATTTCCAGACTAAGAGAAAAGACGAATTCTTAATGCTCAGTGATGGTATTAACCGTACTCTTTCCGGTATCCGCGGACTTATGTCAGATGTACAGGGCTTTGGCTCCGAAGTCAACGAATTATCCGGTGGTCTTGTAAGAACCTCTGACACCATCGATACATCTATGAAAGAAATTGCATCTGCTGTTGACAAGGTTGCACAGGGTGTTGTAACCCAGGCCGGCGAAGCTGATACATGTAATGATATCATGGCGAAATTTGCAGAGCGTATCGAAAAAGTATGTGACCATACACAGGACATGGGCGGTGTTGCAGATAGAGCTATTGATGCAGTAAATAAAGGTAAAGTTATTATTGAAGATCTTAACGGACAGTCCGATACCACAGTTGCATTGGCAAAAGGTCTTGAGCAGGATATCCAGAACGTTAAAACACAGTCTGACCAGATTGAAAACATTATCGATGTTATCAATGAAATCGCAGAACAGACCAACCTGTTGTCACTGAATGCTTCCATCGAAGCTGCACGTGCCGGAGAAAACGGTCGTGGTTTCGCGGTAGTAGCAGACGAAATCCGTAAACTGGCTGACCAGTCTATGCAGGCAGGTAACCAGATTAAGGATATCGTAGGAAACATCCAGTCTACTACTAACCAGACAACACAGTCTGCACAGAAGACAGAAGAATTTATCAACAAGTTGGCAACATCACTTGATGACACCATTGTTGTATTCGCAGACATTAACAAGTGCGTAAATGAACTTGTATCCGGTCTTCAGTTTATGGCAGCCAGAATGGTTGAAATCGGTGAAGAAAAGAACTCCGTAGAAAGTGCTATCGGAAACATTTCAGCAATCTCCGAAGAAACCGCCGCTGCAGCAGAAGAAATCACTGCAACATTGAACGAACAGGTAATGTCCATCTCCTACCTGAACGAAAAAGCAGAACAGCTTGCAACTCAGGTTCATGCATTGGAAGAAGCTTCTTCACTGTTCCGCGTTTAATAAATCTAAACATATTAAAACAGGGTATCAATCGATACCCTGTTTTTTTACTTGTCTTTGTCGAAATGTGCATTAGCAATTTTGTAGTTATATAAATTGGGATTTATGCAAGTGACAGATTGAAAATGGAGATTCGTATTTTGGTGGTTTTGTTTTTGGGTATATGCAGGGTTCAGAGTTCTCTATGCCCAAAAAGAAGCGAGATTCCGGTATTACTTTAGCTTTTTG
>JAZNGC010000012.1:0-2942 GCA_045589155.1 Lachnospiraceae bacterium | reverse complement strand
ATCTTCATCTCTCTTCTTACACTCTCCCAATTGGGAAAAACATATAGTTTTTTCCGGTCTCCGGACAGGTAAAATCATGCACTGCACCAACCAGCGGAATGTGATTCTCTTCCATGTACTTTATCACCTGAGGGAAGGTATCTCCTCCTTCACACTCCACATAAAGATACTCATACCCCGGAATCACCCACTTGGTCCAGCCTTCCGGAGCCTCAGCGTTATCTACACACTCAACTCCTGCCAAATAAAGTCCTTTGGTAAATCCGTCTTCCCACGGCAAAAAGGAACGGGACAAATCGGACATTGCTCCCCAAATTCCCAGAAGATTCCCTGCCTCATCCTTTTTTACCAATTCCGCAACTTCATGAAAATGACTGTTGGCATCTTCCCATAGTTTTGGAATGAATCCTTCTCCGTCCGTGGTGGCTCCCTCTTTTCCGATAACAACAAAAGAGGTCTTTGTGCATCTGTTATATTCCATATTAATATCCTCCATATAAAACGTTGTCAGAATCGAATATATGTTCTCTTTAATTTCATCATATCATATTACTTACAAATTAGCAACAGGCTTTCTCATAACCCTTGAATGAATTTCAAAATTCTAGCTGCGCAAATATAAATTCTATTTTACTGGAACTTAGTCCTGCACTAGTGTATCCTTAAGACAGATTACCTGTCTGTGTAGATTGGAGGTACATCATGTGCAAAAATTCCCATGGTAATCAAAAACATCTTACCCTTTCCGACCGGATCTTCATTGAGAAATCATTGAACGAACACAAACGTTTCAATGAAATCGCACATTCTCTTTGTAAAGATCCGTCCACTATTTCAAAGGAAATCATCCGGTACATGGATGACAAGCCAATCCTTCATTATAAGGGTAATGACTGCATACATTTCAACTCGTGTACAGAATCACGGCTATGCTCCTCTTGTTGTCCCGAGTTCTGCCGGTATTGCAACGATCATGACTGTCGCTGGCTTTGCAACAAATACGAGCCGAACCGTTGCCCCGGAATCAACACTCCACCCTATGTCTGTAACGGTTGCGTCAATGCTTCCGACTGCACCTTTTCCAAGCAGTTCTACATTGCCGAAAAGGCTCACGCCCAATACATGGAGCGTCTACATTCTTCCAGACAAGGAATTAACGTTTCCCCACAGCAGCTTCAAGGGCTCAATGACCTGATTTCACCGCTTATCCGGCAAGGGCAACCTCTCAGTCACATCTACACTTCACATCGTAGCGAGATTCCTGTCAGCAGACGTACTCTCTACAATTATCTCGATCAGGGACTGTTTGATGTGCGAAACATTGACCTGCCCCGCCGTGTCCGCTACAAACTTCGAAAGAAGCATCGGCAGGCGAATCCGGTCAACTATGACTACCGCAACCGGCGCACTTACAGAGATTTCGAAAAATACTGTAATGCCTTTCCTGACTACGAAATCGTAGAGCTCGACACAGTGAAAGGGACCCGTGAAACCGGCAAATGCATTATGACTCTTCTGTTCCGGAAATCCTCATTTATGCTTATCTTTTTACTGGATTCCTGCACACAGGCCGAAGTCACCACTGTGTTTGAACGACTTTATACCGCCCTCGGCAGACGTACTTTTGTGAATACTTTCCGAATCATTCTGACCGATAACGGTCCCGAATTCAAAGACCCATGGTCTATCGAAAAGGATTCCGAAGGCAGGCAACGGACCAAAGTGTTTTACTGTGACCCTTATACTTCAAGCCAGAAAGGACGGTTGGAGAAAAACCACGAATTCATCCGGTATGTTATTCCTAAAGGACGAAGTATGCAATACTATTCCCAGGAAGATATGACTCTTTTGGCCCGGCATATCAATTCCACTGTCAGGGACAGCTTGAACGGAAAGACACCATTTGACCTAGCAGCACTATTATTAGACAAAAAAGTACTGGCTTTTTCAGGACGCAAAAAAGTCTCCCCAGACGATGTCCTTTTAAAACCAGCACTTCTTAAAAAATAACATAAATTTCTGTGCACAGACAGGTCTTCTTCCATCCATAACTCAACAGACGGGTAGAACTTCGTTTTGCACAAAACTTTCTAGTCGTCTGTTTGCTATGCAAACAAACGACTATGCTACACGTATTATAGCATGTTTTTCGCTGATTAAAAACAGAATTCATCGATTTTTATTAAAAATATTTGCTCACAGCCCATTTTTTAAGCTTTTCTAGAATTTAGTTTTTCACTCAAGCACTTTTCGAATAAACCGACACAAAAATCTACGTTTTCTCACCCTAAACTTTCCTCGCAAAACCCGATTGCTTTTTCCTCCCCTTTCCATCCCCTGCATAGACTTCTCTCAGATTCCCGCACACGCAAAATACCCACCAGAACCATTACAGTTCCAGTGGGTATTTGAGATTTTTATTTAGTTTACTTAACCGTTAGTTAAGCGATTGCTCTACTTGTTATTGATAGCAGCCTGGTTGACAATCAATAAACGGAGTAGTAATCCCTAGAGTAAAAAATTCACTTTTCTTTCAGAATGCATATGGTACATAGCAAGGACTGCCTAAGCATGTAGACCAAACTAACCATTAAACCAACAAATCCATCTGCTTTCAAAAAGCTACGCAGTGCGGAGCCTTTTAAAATTGTTTCAATTTGGAACGCAGTGCGTTCATTTCCCACTCAGCGGATGAGAACTCACACACTCAGCGCATACAACTCATCCGGACACAAATCCTGTCCATCCGGCCACACAACAGTGTAACCGTCTGTCGAAATTGCGCTGAAATAACCCACATCCTTTAATTGTCCATACCAAGAACCTTTGATGTATGGTTTCACGTCAAAAGTCTTGACCTCACCATTATCAAAGGTAACCTCTAGCAAATAGTTTTCTTTTGCCCTAACAGCATTTGCAGTCGGGCTCAACATTATAAGCAC
>JAZNGC010000011.1:0-19290 GCA_045589155.1 Lachnospiraceae bacterium | reverse complement strand
CCCCGAAGAAATCGCTGCGATCACCGAACGTATGGGCTGCGAAGACGGCGACCTTCTCCTCATCGTTGCAGCGAAGAATACCGTTGTATTCGACTCTCTCGGCGCACTCCGCTGCGAAGTTGCGAAGAGAATGGATATTATAGACAAGAGTAAATTCAATTTCCTGTGGGTAACAGAGTTTCCGCTTCTTGAGTATTCCGAGGAAGACGGTCGTTTTTACGCAATGCATCATCCTTTCACAATGCCTATGGATGAGGATTTACAGTATTTGGATACCGATCCCGGAAGAGTCCGTGCGAAAGCTTATGACATTGTTCTCAATGGTGTGGAACTTGGCGGTGGTAGCGTGAGAATTTTCCAGTCCGACGTTCAGGAGAAGATGTTTGAAGTTCTCGGTTTTTCCAAGGAGAGCGCATATGAAAGATTCGGCTTCCTTCTGAATGCTTTCAAATATGGTGTTCCCCCTCATGCAGGTCTTGCAATCGGTTTGGACCGTTTTGTAATGTTGCTTGTAAAGGCGGATAATATCCGTGAAGTAATTGCATTCCCGAAGGTGAAGGACGCTTCCTGTCTGATGACAGAGGCACCCGGCGTGGTGGATCCTTCCCAGCTTGAAGAATTGCAGATTGCCCTGGCTCTGGTAGAAAAAAGCGAAGAATGATAAAGATATATTTAATGTCCGTGGAGCCTCTTTGGAATGATGATATATACAAGGCGGCTTGTGACAGGCTTGATGCGGGCCGTCTTGAAAAAGTAAAAGAAGCAAAGCGGACAGAAGATAAAATATTACGTGTGGGAGCGGGGCTTTTGCTGCAGTATGCTGTGCAAAAAAGTCCCGTTTTTGATTATGAAAAGAATGTGGTGCAAGGCAGAGAGGTGTTGCACTGTGATGAAGTGATTGTGGATGAAGTTATAAAGAGCATTCGGGAGCCTATAGAATTTCAATTCACTTACGGTCCACACGGAAAACCATATTTTGGCGAAAATTGTTTTGGTAAAAATACGGATTTGTTCTTTTCATTGTCCCATTCGGGAAATTATGTATTGTGTGCCCTTGCCCATGAGGAAGTTGGGGCTGATATACAGAAGATACCGGAGGCGGAAATGAAAAAAACGGAGCGGGAAAGAAAGATTGCAGAAAGATTTTTTTTCGAGCGGGAAAGACTATGGTATCAGGATGCCGGGGAAGAGGTTCGCAGGGAAAGATTTTATAGAATATGGGCCGCAAAAGAGGCTTATATAAAATGGACCGGTAATGGACTTACAGAAGGTCTCTCTTCTTTTGAAGTGGACCCGGATAAAGGCATGGTTAATAATGGAGAGGCGTTGCTTTGGGAATTAGAAGTGCCTTGCGGGTATGTTGCTGCTATTTGTAAAAAAGCGGAAATGTAAGTTGTGTGATGGCACAGAGAGGAATGAATTTAACGGAAGGGAAAGTGAATGAAAATTACATTTGAACAAATTAAGGCAGATGAGAATATAAAAAGTTATATCCGTAAGGCTGATGAATCACTGATTGCTTTAGGTTATACGGAACACAGCTTTGCCCATGTGTGCAAGGTGGCGGATACTGCCAGCAGGATTCTTACGGTTCTGGGTTACGGTGAGAGAGAGGCAGAACTGGCAGCGATTGCCGGGTATTTGCATGATATCGGTAATGTAATTAACCGTGTGGATCATGCCCAGAGCGGGGCGGTTATGGCGTTCCGTATTTTAGATAAAATGAATGCGGACCCGGAGGATGTGGCCACCATTATTACGGCGATTGGCAATCACGATGAGTCTACAGCTTTTCCGGTGAATGCGGTTGCCGCAGCACTTATATTAGCGGATAAGACGGATGTGCGCCGAAGCCGTGTGCGAAATCAGGATATGTCCCATTTTGATATTCATGACAGGGTAAATTATGCGGTAGCACAGTCGGCGGTAGAAGTGAACAAAGAGGAAATTACGTTGGATATTACTATTGATACAACCATTTGCTCTGTAATGGATTATTTTGAGATTTTTTTAAGCCGTATGCTTCTTTGCAAGCGTTCCGCAGAAAAACTCGGAATCCGCTTTGCGCTGATTATCAACGGTCAGAGAATGTTATAATACGAACTTTTTAAGTTAATCTTCCATAGTATATCACAAGAGAAATTTAAGGTGATACTATGGAAGATTTTTTAGTGATGTTGGATGCCGGCCACGGGGGTTGGAATCCGGGCGCAACTTATCAGGGAAGACAGGAGAAAGATGATGCGTTGCGTCTGGTTTTTGATATTGGAGGAATTTTGGAGCGGAATGGAGTAAGGGTGGCATACACAAGAGTGGATGATATTTATGAATCCCCTTATCAGAAAGCACAAGAAGGAAATGCTTCGGGGGCAGATTATTTCGTATCCATTCATAGGAATTCCAGTCCTGTGCCAAATCAATATTCCGGCGTTGAAACATTGATTTACAACCGTTACGGCGAAGCTGCCAGATTGGCAGAAAACATAAACCGGGAATTGGAAGGAGTGGGCTTTATTAATTTAGGAGTGAATGAGAGGCCTAACCTGGTGGTACTTAGAGATACGAATGTGCCTGCAGTGTTGGTGGAGGTGGGCTTTATTAATACCGATGCCGATAACTACCTGCTTGATACAAAATTTGCAGAAACGGCACAAGCCATTGCAGACGGAATCTTGATGACATTGCGCAGTTAAGATGAAATAGTATTTGTTAAAAGTGTCCTTTGGGACACTTTTTTATTTTGCAGATGAGGTTGGTTGTGTTTGTGATTAAGGAGACAAATTGGGATATGTGGAGATGAATGAAGTCAGTCAGATGTTGCATTTATACCCCAAAAGGTTTGTCATATCTACCCTTAGGCACCCAAAAAGGCTTTATTGGGAAGATAAAATTTATATTTATGTAAACCAAATCGGCTCATATTCTACCCTAACAAGCGGTTTTCATGCTAATGGCATGACATTTTTTCTCATTACCTCTTCATTTCTATTAATTTTTACTTATTTTATCTACCCATAAAGCCCATTGAGGGCCCAAAGGGCAGATAAAGTTCGAAAACAGGTTTACATAATGCATTTTCTTATCATGCCAAATAAGCATCTATCGTTCTTTAGGGTAGAAACGGCCTATAACGGTGCCGCATCCATAAAACAACCACAATGACAAGGCACATGGACTACTTCATATAAGAGCAAAGAAACGTGAAAATAAGTGTATGGTTTTACTTTTGCTTTACATACAACTTACCATTTACAGATATTATGTGAAAAAATATAGTGTTATGATTTACTTGCGATGAGGGTAAAGAAAAGTGCGCATATTCTTTTAATACATCGAGAATAGTATGTAAAAAGACTTGTATATTGAGGAGAAAATTATGAAAAAAATATTTACAAAGATAATGGCACTGTTTGGTGTGACAGTATTGGCAGTTGGTATGATGACAGGTTGTGGTTCAAATGGAAATCCGGAAAGCGGAAGTACACTTTCCGGAACAATTTCACTTGCAGGAAGTACTTCCATGGAAAAGTTGTCAAAGGCTTTACAGGAAGATTTTATGGATAAACATCCCGATGTAACAGTTTCTGTTGAGTTTAGTGGTTCCAGTGCCGGTATTGAAGGAGTAATTAATGGTTCCTGTGATATCGGAAATGCTTCCCGTAATGTGAAAGACGGCGAAAAGGAACAAGGAGTCGTAGAAAATATTGTGGCAATCGATGGTATTGCTGTGGTTGTGGATAAAACGAATACAGTGACCAATCTGACAAGGGACCAGCTTGTGTCTATCTATAAAGGGGAAGTGACAAACTGGAGTGAGGTTGGAGGAAAGGACACACCCATCGTAGTAATTGGCCGTGAAGCAGGTTCCGGAACAAGAGGAGCGTTCGAAGAGATTTTAAAAGTGGAAGATGCGTGTGCTTACGCAAACGAACTGGATAGCACAGGAGCAGTTATGGCTAAGGTGGCATCTACTCCCGGTACAATTGGTTATGTATCTCTCGATGTAATTGATGATAGTGTAGTGACGCTTTCGTTAGAAGGTGTTGAAGCTACGGCAGAAAATATTAAAGCAGGGGAGTATTTCCTCAGCCGTCCTTTTGTAATGGCTACAAAGGGTGAAATTTCCGGGCAGAGTGAACTGGTACAGGCTTGGTTTGAGTATGTATTGGGAGAAGACGGACAAAAAATAGCAGCTCTGGTTGGACTGATTACAGTTGACTAACACGGGAAGCTAAGAAGAGTAGAGGCGGTAACGATGGCGACAAAAACATTTTCTATCACAGGAAAAAACAAACACAGGTCACCGGTAGAGAGAGCAGCGCATATAATTTTTACATTATGCGCCTTCTTTGCGGTACTGGCGGTTTTGTCAATAACGCTTTACATGGTATTTAAAGGTGCCCCTGCGTTATTCAAAGTAGGTCCCTTGGAAATTCTGTTTGGAACGGTATGGGAGCCGGCATCGGCAGAGCCTTCCTTTGGCATCTTATATGTTATTATGACCTCCATAGTGGGTACTGCATTGGCGATTTTAATCGGTGTTCCCATCGGAATTTTTACCGCTATATTTTTAGCCGAGGTAGCACCGAAAAGCTTAGTGAAAATTGTGAAACCTGCGGTGGAACTTTTGGCTGGAATCCCTTCGGTTATATATGGTCTTTTGGGAATTTATGTGCTTACTCCTTTGATTTACAAATTGGAACTGGCTATATTTGAGGGGTCTAAAACACATCAGTTTACCGGGGGCTCAAATTTGTTTTCGGCGGTAATAGTATTGGCAATTATGATTCTTCCGACTGTGATTAATATCAGCGAGTCTGCATTAAAGGCAGTACCCATGTACCTTCGCAGTGCATCTTTGGCCCTCGGAGCATCCAAGATACAGACTATTTTTAAGGTGACCTTGCCTGCGGCAAAATCCGGTGTTATGACGGCGGTGATTCTTGGCGTGGGAAGAGCAATCGGTGAGGCAATGGCAATCAGTCTGGTGGCAGGAAGCAGTGTGAATTTACCTTTACCTTTTAGTTCGGTACGTTTCCTTACCACGGCTATAGTCAGTGAGATGGCATATTCATCAGGGCTTCACAGAGAAGTGTTGTTTACCATAGGTCTTGTGTTATTTGCATTTGTTATGCTGATTAATGCAGCCATGACTAATCTTTTGAAAAAGAAGGAGGCTGCAGATGAGAAGTAGTATCTTGCATAAAAAGAGAAGAAAAGTTTCGGACATCGTTCTTATAAGTGCAATCTATCTGTCGGCGGCAGTGGCGGTAAGTCTGCTTATTGGAATTATCGGATATGTGTTTTTTAAAGGTATTAAGATGGTAGACTGGGGATTTTTGACCTCTGTTACCAGTGTGTTGAAGGGAACTGTGGGAATTGCAGGTAATATTGTTAATACCCTTTATATCATTGTATTGACTCTTTTCCTGGCACTTCCTATTGGGATAGGTTCTGCCATTTATCTGAATGAGTATGCAAAGCCCGGAAAGATTGTGCGCATGATAGAGTTTACCACAGAAACCCTGGCTGGAATTCCTTCTATTATTTTCGGCCTTTTTGGTATGGTTTTCTTCGGGGAAGTGTTGGGATTTAAATATTCCGTGCTCACAGGTGCATTTACCATGACCATTATGGTGTTGCCTCTTATTACCAGAAATACCCAGGAGGCACTTAAGACAGTTCCTAATTCATATAGAAGCGGAGCCCTGGGTATTGGTGCTACAAAATGGTATATGATCCGCACTGTTTTGTTACCCTCCGCCATGCCGGGTATTGTGACAGGTGCCATTCTGGCGGTGGGAAGAATTGTGGGAGAATCTGCGGCTCTTTTGTTTACTGCGGGAAGCGGAAATGCCCTTCCGAAAGCAGGATTGGGCTTACTTCGGAAGTTTACCCAGTCCAGCGGTACTTTGACCATAGAGATGTATTTGCAGATGAATAACGGAAAATATGATGTGGCATTCGGCATTGCCTGTGTTCTGACAGGTATTGTACTTAGCATCAATTTTCTGACCAAGTTTTTAGCTAAGAAGCTTGATGTGAATAACCGGTTATAAGAAACGGAAAGGATGGAGAGAATGGGAATAAAAATAGTAAAACCAAAAATTGAAGTGGAAAATCTTGACTTATATTATGGTGAGAATCATGCGCTGAAATCTGTAAATATAAAAATAAGGGAAAATGCTATCACAGCACTGATTGGTCCTTCCGGATGTGGGAAATCCACTTTCTTAAAATGCCTGAACCGGATGAATGATTTGGTAGAAAATGTGCGGATAGAAGGAAGCATTTTGTTGGATGGAGAAGATATATTTGCTCCTAATGTGGATACTACATTGCTTAGAAAAAAGGTGGGTATGGTATTCCAACAACCCAATCCTTTTCCCATGAGCATTTATGATAATATTGCCTACGGTCCCAGGATTCACGGTGTAAAAAACAAAGAAAAACTGGATGAAATAGTGGAAAAATCCTTGCGCGGCGCAGCAATTTTTGACGAGGTAAAGGACCGGTTGAAAAAGTCTGCCCTTGGTTTGTCCGGAGGTCAGCAGCAGAGACTTTGTATTGCCAGGGCACTGGCAGTAGAACCGGAGATACTTCTCATGGACGAACCTACGTCTGCCTTAGATCCGATTTCTACTTTGAAGATTGAAGAACTGATGGAAGATTTGAAAAAACAGTATACGGTGGTAGTGGTAACGCATAATATGCAACAGGCTGCCAGAGTGTCAGATGATACCGCTTTCTTTTTGGTGGGAGAGGTGGTGGAGTTTGATTCCACAAATAACATTTTTTCCAGACCGCGGGATAAGCGGACAGAGGATTATATTACCGGCAGATTCGGTTGATACTACATGCAGACATAAGAAGCGTAATGTGATAAACGCTAAGAAAGTGAGGGAGACAAAATATGTCACCAAGATTACTATTTGAACAGGAACTGCAAATTTTACAGCAGGAAGTAAATGAAATGGGACAAAGAAGTGTGCAGGTCTATGAAGAATTATTCCGGGCACTGAAAAACAAAGATGCAGAGACGATGAAACATATTATTAAGGACGATCGTGTGATTAATGATATGCAGAGAAACATAGAAGCCAGATGCCTGACCCTGCTCACCAGACAGCAACCGGTGGCAAAAGACCTCAGAGTGGTATCCGGAGCACTGAAAGTAGTGACGGATATTGAGCGTATCGGGGATAATGTATCCGATATGGCGGAACTCTTGCTCAGACTGGAAATGCCTGTGTTGCAGGAATTTTCCGAAAGCATGGAAGAGATGATTGTGGCTGTCAAAAAAATGATATGTGATGCAACAGCAGCATTTACCGCACATAACAATGAATTGGCAAAGGAAGTGATTGCTTATGATGATGTGGTAGATAATCTGTTTAACAGAGTAAAAGAAGATTTGATTTTTGATTTAAAAGAGGGAAGAAAAAATCCGGATGATTGCATTGACGTGCTAATGATTGCAAAATATCTGGAAAAGATAGGTGACCATGCTGTAAATATGGGAGAGTGGGAAATTTTCCGGGAAACCGGAGATATTCAGGATATTCGCTTGTTATAACTATAAATTCCGAGCAAATTTTACATGGATTTTACATGAAATCAATTTAAGGCATTGCGTAGGTTTACAAAAATGTAGTAGAATAGCATATGTAGAAAAATGCAAAAAAATAATCATGTAAAACAAGCGAGGAAAAACAAATGACTCTTTTTGACGTATTAGAGATGATTGGTGGTCTGGCCCTGTTCTTGTATGGTATGAATGTGCTGGGGGATGGACTGAAGAAGGTTTCCGGCGGTAAACTGGAAAAAATATTGGAAAAATTGACAAGTACACCTTTAAAGGCAGCTTTAGTGGGTGCAGGTGTAACGGCAGTTATCCAGTCATCTTCTGCCACAACGGTTATGGTAGTAGGTTTTGTTAACTCCGGAATTATGAAACTGCAACAGGCAGTGGGAATTATTCTGGGTGCAAACGTTGGTACAACTATTACTGCATGGCTGCTCAGTATGCAGGCTATTGAAGGCGGCAGTTTTATTATGAAATTGTTAAAACCTTCCTCATTTTCTCCTGTTTTGGCCATTATCGGTGTTGCCATTATTATGTTCTCTAAAAAAGAGAAAAAGAAGGATATTGCAACAATTTTGGTTGGATTTGCAGTACTGATGATCGGTATGGATATCATGAGCGGTGCAGTAAGCGGTCTGAGAGATGTTCCTGAATTCACTCAGATTCTGACAATGTTCTCTAACCCTGTTTTAGGTATGTTAATGGGTATTATCCTGACTGCGATTATACAGTCTTCTTCTGCATCTGTAGGTATTTTACAGGCACTTTGCAGTACCGGTGCAGTTAGCTTTGCTACGGCTATTCCGGTTATTATGGGACAAAATGTAGGAACATGTATCACAGCCCTGATTTCCAGTGTAGGTGCAAGTAAAGACGCAAGAAGGGCTGCCCTGATTCATTTCTATTACTGTGTGATAAAGACGGTTACATTTATGGTTGGTTTCTATGCCATCGATTCCTTCGTGGACTTTGCATTTATGGATACTGCCATTGATGCGGTTTGGGTAGCAACGATACATTCCATATTTAATATAGCTGCATGTATTGTGTTCTTACCGGTTTCACAGTTGTTTGTAAAATTGGTAATGTGGACAATTCCGGAAAGTGCAGTAAAGGAGACAGAACTTACCGAGGAAGAGAAAGTGCTTCGTTCTCTGGATGTGCGTTTCCTGGATACCCCGGGTCTTGCATTGGAACACAGCAAACATGTTGCTACGGTAATGTCTGATATTTCACGTAAGTCAATGGAACTTGCTATTGAGTTGTTATTTAATTACGATGAAGAGAAGGCAAAAGAAATAGTAAGATTAGAATCAGAAGTAGATAAGTTCGAGGACGAATTGGGCACCTATCTTTTGAAAGTAAGTAGCCACGACTTATCTGAAAAAGAAAGTCAGATTTTGTCTGTTTTGCTTCACAGCATAGGTGATTTTGAGAGAATCTCCGATCACGCTTTAAATATTAAAGAAGCGGCAGATGAAATGCATGACAAGGAACTTGCTTTCTCTGAAAAAGCTACAGAAGAGTTGCAGGTATTTGCAATGGCAATCAGAGATATTCTGAATATGTCCATGAATGTATTTGAAAGTGAAGATTTGGAAATGGCCGAATTGGTTGAACCTCTTGAAGAAGTAATCGACCAGCTTAATGTGGAGATGAAAAAACGTCATGTTAAAAGACTTCGCAAGGGCAAATGTACAATCGAGCTTGGATTTATCCTTTCTGATATTACGACTAACTTTGAGAGAGTGGCGGACCATTGTTCCAATATTGCTGTGAATTTATTCCAGAGCGGAGATGAGGATTTTGAAGCTCATGGATATAAAGACACGTTAAAAACCAGTGATAACTTGGATTTCAAGGGCCGTGTGATGGCTTACAGAAGCAAATATACATTGCCTTAAGACACAGGAAAAGGAGCAGAGAATGTCAGTTATCTATGTAGTGGAGGATGACAAAAACATCAGGGAAATAGAAACCTTTGCTTTGAAGAATGTAGGATACGAAGTAGAAGGTTTTGAGTGTGCAGCAGATTTTTACGAAAGACTGAAGAACAGACTTCCGGACCTGATTCTGTTGGATATTATGTTACCGGATGAAGATGGCCTGGAAATAGTAAAAAAATTGCGGGAAAGTTCATCGACCAAGGAATTACCGATTATTATGGTAACGGCTAAGACTACAGAACTGGATAAAGTAAAGGGGCTCGATATAGGAGCCGACGACTATATAGTAAAGCCTTTTGGCGTTATGGAATTGATTTCCAGGGTAAAGGCGTTGCTTAGACGAAGTGGCACACAGCGATATGGAGAACGAACATTATCTATTGGCAATGTTATCTTGGACAGGGAAAAGCATACGGTTCATGTGTCGGGTAAGCTATGTGAATTAACCTACAAGGAATATGAACTTTTGAAGCTGCTTATGACCAATGCCGGAATTGTTACCACCAGGGAAACGATTTTGGAGAAGGTATGGGGCACAGACTTTGAAGGGGAATCCCGAACTTTGGATATGCATATAAAGACATTGCGTCAGAAGTTAAAGGAAGGCGGAAGCATGATAAAGACCGTAAGAAATGTGGGATATATCATGACGGACACGGAATAAAGTATGAAGAAAAAAATCAACATGCAATTGATTGGAATTGCAGTAGTGTCTATTCTGGCGACACTGGTTTTGACCAGTGCCGCCTTTTATAAACTTTTTTGCGGACAGGTGTTTGCAGATTTAAAAACTTATAGTGAAATACTGGAAAATGCAGATTATATGGAAAATCCCAGTGATACGCTTTTGGACTTAAATGAGGAGCTTCGTGTCACCATAATTACAGCGGAAGGAAATGTTGTTTTTGATAATCGGGTTTTCGGTACAGAAATGGAAAATCATGGAAACCGGCCGGAGATAAAAGAGGCATGGAAGAGTGGTGAAGGTCAGGAAATGCGTAAATCCGCCACTTTTGGAAAAAATACATTTTATTATGCAAAATTGATGGAAGATGGTCGGATTATCCGGGTGGCAAGAGATGCGGATAGCATGTTCAGCGTATTTGGAAATGCAGTGCCCTTAGTACTTTTTATCGTCGCGGTATTGTTAATCAGTTGTATGCTTATGGCACACTTTTTGACGGAGAGCTTGCTTAATCCGGTAAAAGAAGTTGTGGGAAATCTGGATAAAATAGAAGAGGTTGAGTTTTATGAGGAACTACAGCCCTTTATATCTACCATAAAAAAACAGCATGAAGACATTGTAAAGAATGCAAGAGTCCGTCAGGAATTTACCGCAAATGTAACCCATGAATTAAAGACACCTTTGACTTCTATTTCCGGATACGCAGAATTGATTGAGACAGGTATGGCGTCTGATGCCGATGTCATCCGGTTTGCAAATGGTATTCACAAGAATTCCAATCGTTTGCTTACCCTGATTAATGATATTATCCGGTTAGCAGAACTTGATGGCGGAAATCATGAAGAGGTCTTTGAACCGGTAAATTTGTATAACCTTGCTCAGAATTGTGTAGACATGCTTCAGTTTAGTGCGCAGAAGCATAGTGTCAGATTAACGTTAAAAGGGGAAGAATGCTTTGTTACCGGCAATAAGAATATGTTGGAAGAGGTGTTGTATAATCTGTGTGAAAATGCAATCCGGTATAATAATGAGAACGGTAGCGTAACTGTGAAAGTGACGGCAAGTGAAGGAAAGACTTTTTTAATTGTGGAAGACACCGGAATCGGCATTCCGAAGGAAAGCCGGGAGAGAGTGTTTGAAAGGTTTTATCGGGTAGACAAGAGCCGCTCTAAATCTACCGGAGGAACCGGACTGGGACTGGCGATTGTAAAACACATTGTTATGAAACATGATGCGGATATCAGTCTGGAAAGTGAAATAGGAAAAGGAACAAAAATAACGGTGACTTTCAATTAGGAAAGTCACCGTTTTCTTTTTTGCAATATCGGGTTACTCTGAATCCTCCAGGGTTTCGTTCCCGGCATCTTCATTTTTTTCGGGTAAGGTCATCTGAACCTTTAAGATACGGTTCTGTTCAATGCCTTCCACCTTTAATACAATTCCGTTTTCCAGAGTTACTTCTTCGCCGTCTTCGGGAAGTCTGTCGAGTGCTTCGATAATGATACCACCGATAGAGTCGTAGTCTTCCGATTCAAGTTCGGTATCCAAAGCGTCATTGATGTCATCCAGCTTCATACTGCCTTCTACCAGATAGATGTTATCTGATATTTCCTGAATCAGTTCCTCTTCGTCGGTATCGTATTCGTCACGGATTTCACCAACGATTTCCTCCAGAAGGTCTTCCAAAGTGATCATGCCTACGGTTGCACCATATTCATTTAAAATGAAAGCAACGTTAAATGTTTTTTCACGCATTTCAAACATTAAATCCGAAGTCTTTTTAAATTCGTAAGTATAATAGGCTTCCCTGAGAATATTGGAAATATGGAAGTTCTCTTTGTCGGAAGTGAGAATAAAGTCTTTTATATTAACCAAACCAATGATGTTGTCCTGGTCATCTTTGTAAACCGGGATACGGGTGTACATGGATTCCCGGAACACTTCCAAAAGTTCATCATATGTAGCATCTTCACTGACGGTTACCATATTGATACGGGGAATCATAACATCCTTTGCCTGGGAATCCGAAAAGTCAAACACATTATAAATCATTTCACGTTCTTCAGACTCAATGACGCCGTCTTCATGGCTTACGTCTACATAAGTTTTCAATTCGCTTTCTGTCATGATATCTTTTTTGTTGGGGTCAATATGAAGTAATTTCATAATTCCCTTTGCCAAAAGGTCAACAATAAAGATGACAGGAGTTAAAAGTTTCATCAGACTATATATAATTTTGCAGTAGGCAAGGGAAATACCATCGGAATAAGATTTCGCCCAGTTTTTAGGGGTGATTTCACCGAAAAGCAGAACAAGTACTGTCAGTACACCTGTTGCAACGCCTACATAGGTATTACCACCTGTAACACGGATGATGAATGTGGTCACAAGGGAAGAAACACTGATGTTTACAATGTTGTTGCCGATAAGGACGGCACTAATCATTTTGCTGTAATTGTCCAAAATTTTCAGAACAATACCGGCCTTTTTGTTTCCTTCTTCTTCCAGTGCCCGCATTCTTACGCGGTTTACTGTGCTGAAAGCTGTTTCTGCTGATGAAAAGAAAGCAGACAAAAGTAATAGAATAAAAATGATAATTAGTTGTATGACACCAGAGGTATCCAAAATAAGTTCACTCCTTCGTAAAATGTTTTTACCACAATGGTAATTAAGGTAAATATTACAGTATTTTTCGGTTTTTTGTCAAGATATCGGCACTTTAAACATATATATTTTACACAAAGTTTAGAATCAATAGGGAGAAAAAAAGATGGAAAGAAGGAGAGGAACAGAAAGTGCGCAGGGAGGATTTCCGGTGGTGACATTCGGGAAATGCCTATTGCTTTCATACATACTGACAGGTGTTTTGTTGCTTGTTATGGCATTGTTGTTATACAAGCTGGAACTTTCGGAAAGCCTGGTGTCACTGGGAGTGGTTGTTATTTACATAATCGCAACCTTTTGCGGTGGGCTGGTTATGGGAAAGTGTACAGAAAATAAAAAATACATATGGGGTCTGGTGATAGGATGTGCATATTTTTTGATTTTGCTCATAGTGTCTTTGCTGGTTAATTTTTCGGTGGGAGAAATTACCCGGGACGTTTTGACAACCTGGCTGATTTGTGCCGGTAGCGGTATGATAGGCGGAATGCTTAGTTAAATTAACCATTTTTTGAAAAAACTCTTTTACAAATGATAAATTTATGTTATACTAACCGAGTATTAGCGGAAAAATAGGTTTTTTCGCGAGGAATTAAGGAGGCTATTTTCATGAAGCATATTAAAACACTCAATACCAGAGATTTAAAAGAATCCATGAAAAAAGGCGGCTGCGGCGAATGCCAGACATCTTGCCAGTCTGCTTGCAAAACTTCTTGCACAGTAGGCAACCAGAGCTGCGAAAAGGTTAAATAGTTTATAAAACAAAAAATCTGAAGTATGAGTAAGCAGCGATTTTCGTCGCTGCTTATTTAATCGTATGGGATTAAAAGGAGAAAGACGTGATACATCAATATAGAAACAATGGATACAACATTGTTATGGACGTAAACAGCGGAGCGGTTCATGTGGTGGATGATATCGTATATGATATGATTGGTCTGATCGAACCTCTTGTAAATGAAGGAATCAAAGATGCGGATTTGATTAAAGCGGCAGTGATTAACTGCGGAAATTTCAAATATCCGGAAGCTGAGATTATGGAAGCGGTGGACGAGGTTCTGGAACTGGAAAAACAGGGACAGCTTTTTGCGCCGGATTTGTATGAAAATTATATTTTTGATTTCAAAAACAGACAAACCGTAGTAAAAGCACTTTGTCTGCATATTGCACATGATTGTAATCTGGCATGTCAGTATTGCTTTGCAGAGGAAGGGGAATATCACGGACGCAGAGCACTGATGAGCTTTGAAGTAGGTAAAAAGGCACTGGATTTCCTTGTGGCAAATTCCGGTAGCCGTGTAAATCTGGAGGTCGACTTCTTTGGCGGCGAACCTTTGATGAACTGGCAGGTGGTAAAAGACCTGGTAGAATACGGTAGAAGCCTGGAGGAACCCAATAATAAGAAATTCCGTTTTACCCTGACTACAAACGGGGTGCTTTTAGATGATGAAATTATGGAGTTTGCCAATAAAGAGATGGCAAATGTAGTTCTTAGTATTGACGGACGTAAGGAAGTAAATGATAAAATGCGTCCTTTCCGTGGCGGTCAGGGAAGTTATGATCTTATCGTGCCTAAATTCCAAAAGGTTGCGGAGAGCCGTGACCAGATGAATTATTATGTGCGTGGTACTTTTACTCACAATAATCTGGATTTTGCAGAGGATGTAAAGCATCTTGCTGATATGGGCTTCAAACAGATTTCCGTAGAGCCGGTTGTGGCAAAGCCGGAAGACTGGTATGCCATTCAGGAGGCAGATCTGCCGCAACTTATGGAGGAATATGACAAGCTTGCAGTGGAATTAATCAAGCGCAGAAAAGAAGGAAACGGCTTTAATTTCTTCCACTTTATGATTGATTTGGAAGGCGGTCCCTGCGTGGCAAAGAGACTTTCCGGTTGTGGTTCGGGAACCGAGTATCTGGCGGTTACCCCTTGGGGAGATTTCTATCCCTGCCATCAGTTTGTTGGTCAGGAGAAGTTCCTGATGGGTAACGTGGATGAGGGAATTGTCCGCACGGATATCCGGGATGAATTTAAGTGTTGTAACGTTTATGCGAAAGAGAAGTGCAAAAAATGTTTTGCAAAATTCTATTGCAGCGGTGGCTGTGCAGCAAATTCTTACAATTTCCATGGAAATATAAATGACGCTTATGATGTGGGCTGTGAACTGCAGCGTAAACGTGTAGAGTGTGCGATTATGATTAAAGCAGCTCTGGCTGAAATGGAGGAAGAGAACTAGAATGGGCGAAATGACAAAAGGAAAGGGAATACTGGTTATTCTGGCAACAATTTTGTTGCTGGCAGGTATTACCTGGGTTGATTTTTTTGGAATGGATGATTACGGTACGAATTCCGCTTCGGACATTACCCTGGGTCTTGATTTGGCAGGTGGTGTCAGCATCACATATCAGGTGGTAGGTGATGAAAAGCCGGATGAGACCGATATGGCGGACACTATCAGCAAACTTCAGCAGCGTGTATACAAATACAGCAATGAAGCACTGGTATACAAAGAGGGTGAAGACCGTATCAGCGTAGAAATCCCCGGTGTTACCGATGCTAATAAAATATTGGAAGAACTTGGAAAGCCCGGTCAGCTTTATTTTATTTCCCAGTTCGGCAGTGACGGCAGTCTCAATTACTCGGGGAAAGATGTAAATGGAAATTATTATCTTGATAATGAAGAGTATCAATTAACCAAAACCATAGAAGAACTTCAGGCAGACGGTTCCATCAAACTGGTAGGAACCGATGTAAAGGATGCCAATCCGGTTGGTTATACAGATTCCATGCAAAATACCCATATCGGTGTGGAACTGATTTTGACAGATGAGGGTAAAGGGAAATTTGCAACGGCAACTGCCCAGTCTGTAGGAAAAACCCTTGCTATTTACTATGATGGAAACTTTGTTTGTGTCCCTACGGTAGAAGAGGCATTAACAGAAGGTAGGGCGAATATCAGCGGTAATTATACCTGGGAAGAAGCCGAGAAACTTGCTTCCACCATCCGTATCGGTGGTCTGAAACTGGAATTGGAGGAATTACATTCCAAGGTGGTTGGTGCCCAGCTGGGTTCTGAGGCAATTACCACAAGCTTAAAAGCAGGTGTTATCGGTCTTATCGTAGTAGCTGTTTTCATGATTGCGGTATATTACATCAGTGGCGTGGCTGCAACCTTGGCGTTGCTTCTGTATACGGCGCTTATCGTATTATTACTCAACGGATTTGATATAACACTTACTCTGTCCGGTATCGCAGGTATTATTCTGTCTATCGGTATGGCTGTGGATGCAAACGTAATTATCTTTGCCCGTATTAAAGAAGAAATTGCAAAGGGAAAAACGGTTAAAACGGCTATTGATATCGGTTTCAAAAAGGCAAATTCCGCGATTATAGACGGAAATGTGACCACTTTGATTGCTGCGGCAGTGCTTTGGGGGTTAGGTTCCGGTTCTGTCAAAGGTTTTGCCCAGACACTGGTGCTTGGTATTGCCCTTTCCATGTTTACGGCCTTGGTGGTAACAAGACTTCTTTTGAATGCTTTTTATGCATTGGGTATTAAAAAAGAAAAATGGTATGGTGCGGCAAAACAGCGTAAGGCATTTGATTTCCTCGGAAAGAAAAAGATTTTCTTTGGCATTTCCATTGCACTTATTGCCGGTGGCTTTATCATGATGGGCGTAAATACAGCGAAGACCGGAGATGCTTTAAACTTAGGTCTTGATTTCAAAGGCGGTACAGCTACAACGGTTACTTTTAATGAGGAGTATGAACTGGCAGAAATTGAAAGTGAAATTCTCCCCAAAATGGAAGCAATTATCGGAAGTGCAGTGCAGCCTCAGCCGGTACAGGGCACAAATGAGGTTGTATTTAAGAGTAATACATTAAGCGATGAGCAAAGAGCAGAAGTGGATGCTATGCTGGAAGAAAACTTTGGCGTACCACAGGAGCAGATTCAGTCTGAGACAATCAGTTCTACAATCAGCGACGAGATGACAAGAGATACTATTTTGGCAGTAGCAATTGCTATTGTGTGTATGCTTATTTATATCCGTTTCCGATTCAAAGATATCCGTTTTGGTGTCAGTGCAGTAACAGCTCTGCTTCATGACGTTTTAGTGGTACTGGCATTCTATGCAGTGGCATTGGTTTCCGTGGGAAGTACCTTTATCGCATGTATGCTGACTATTGTAGGTTATTCCATTAATGCAACCATTGTTATCTTCGACCGTATCCGTGAAAACAGGGAGGATGATGAGAGTCTGGATAACCTGGATGAAGTGGTAAACAAGAGTATTACACAGACTCTTACAAGAAGTTTATTCACGTCCATTACTACATTTATTATGGTAGCAGCACTTTATATTTTAGGTGTTACGGCAATCAGAGAGTTTGCACTGCCTCTTATGGTAGGCATTGTGGCGGGAACCTATTCCTCTATCTGTATTGCAGGTGCCCTTTGGTACATTTTAAAGAAAAAGATAAAAGACAGACCGAAAAAGATCGTAGAAGAGTTGCCTTAAAGGCAAGTGACAAGGCATCGGATTTCCGATGCCTTGTTTTGAAGGAGAGAGCATGGAAAAATGGTTTGTGGCAGCTAAGAAGGCTGATTTTGATGCCTGGAGTGAAAAATTTCATATTAGTCCTGTGACTGCCCGTATTATCCGCAACCGCGACGTGGTAACAGAGGAGGAAGTGCAAAAGTATCTGTACGGTACACTAACCGATTTGCATTCTCCTATGCTTTTAAAGGATATGGATAAAGCCATCGAGGTGATATATGGGAAAATAACGCAGGGCAAAGTGCTTCGTATTATCGGGGACTATGATGTGGACGGGATCTGTGCTGCCCATATACTGACCAAAGGACTTAGGGAAGTAGGAGCGGATGTGGATACTGCCATCCCTCACAGAATCCGGGATGGATATGGACTAAATGAGCAGCTAATAAAAGAAGCTTATGATGCCGGTGTTGATACCATTATTACCTGTGACAATGGTATTGCAGCCACTCCTCAGATAGCCTATGCAAAGGAACTGGGAATGTCGGTGGTAGTGACGGACCATCATGAGGTTCCTTTTGTGGAAGAAAATGGGGTACGCAAAGAGATATTACCGCCGGCAGAAGCCGTGGTTGATCCGAAACGTTCCGACTGTGATTATCCCTTCTCCGGTATTTGCGGGGCAGTTGTGGCATATAAAGTGATTACTGCATTATATGAGAGATTGGGAAATAAAGCAGAACATCAGGCGGTATTAGAGGAACTTTTGCAATTTGCAGCCATTGCCACGGTCTGCGATGTAATGGAACTGCTTAATGAGAACCGCATTGTAGTAAAAGAAGGTTTAAAACGTCTCAGAACATGTCCTGTACCGGGAATCCGTGCTTTGATGGAAGTAAATGGTATTATGCCGGAAAATATTAGTGCTTATCATGTGGGATTCATTATAGGTCCTTGTATGAATGCCACGGGAAGATTGGACACCGCTATTCGGGCATTGGAATTACTTGACGCGGAAGATATGCGGGAAGCCCTTGCTATTGCAGGGGAACTGAAGGAACTGAATGACAGCCGGAAACTTATGACCCAAAGGGGCGTGGAACAGGCTATCATCTACGTGGAAGAAAAGGGGCTTTTGTCAAAGAAAGTATTCGTGATTTATCTGCCGGATTGCCATGAAAGTCTGGCGGGGATTATTGCAGGAAGAATCCGTGAAAAATATGGAAAGCCTGTATTTGTGTTGACCAAGGGAGAAGAGGGCGTAAAGGGGTCCGGACGGTCCATTGAAGATTACAATATGTATGAGGCACTGGTAGAATGCGGGGATTTGTTTACAAAATTCGGGGGACATAAGATGGCGGCAGGTTTATCTTTGGAGGAAGATAAGATTGAAGAGTTTGCAGCGAAAATTAACGCAAATTGCCTTTTGACAGAAGAAGATTTCATTCCAAAGGTTCACATTGATGTTCCCATGCCTTTCGCCTTGGCAGATAAGAAAATGGCTCGGGAATTGGAACTGCTGGAGCCTTTTGGGGTGGCAAATCCCAAACCTCTTTTTGCACGAAAAGATATAACATTTATTTCTGCATCCAGGATGGGAAAAACCGGTTCCTTTACAAAATTCAAAATGCAGGAGATGGATGGCACATATTTTGAAGGGGTCTATTTCGGAGATTTTGAGAAGTTTTCCGGAGTGACTGATGAAAAATATGGCCAGGGAGCAGCGGAAAAACTGTTTACACAAAAATGCGACTATAAAATTTCAGTTACCTATCAACTTGGAATTAATTCCTACAGGGGAAGAGAAGAGGCTCAAATTGTGCTTCAAAACTTTTGCTGATAAATAATTTGTTTCGTTTCATTTTATTTATTTCTAATAATTTGAACACAGAATGGACACATTTAAAAGTTAT
>JAZNGC010000010.1:0-6269 GCA_045589155.1 Lachnospiraceae bacterium | reverse complement strand
TAAAAAGCAGGGGCGGATTGGGCACACAGGCAAGGGCATCGATACCAAAAACACCGACAAGGGCAATCTTCACGCCCCCCTTTTCAATCATCATGTAGTCCTGTACGCCATATTTCTCAAAAGCGTCCCAAAGCATCTGCTGCTCAGCGGTAAGTCCTGCTGCCTTCATAGCCTCCCAATCTACATTACATACCAGGAGCGGCGGAAGGGTATCTCCACTCTCTACCGCATTCACCATCATGTTTGCAAGACCTTTGGCTTTATAGTCAAACTCATGGTTTCCAAGAGTTGTTGCATCAAATCCCATTTCACCAAGCATTCTGATTTCTGACGCTTCTTCCTCATAAACCACCTGAATCAGAGTACCCATGGAAAAATCTCCACCATCCAACAGCAGGGTATCCGGATTTTCAGTCTTCTGCTCATTTATCAAAGTCATAATCTGAGCCACCCCGCCCACAATCTGACTCTCCCCATTTTCCACTGTAGAAAAGGCATTTAAATGAGAATGCAAATCGTGGATAAACATCACATCCACTTTTTTCTCTTCCCCATTTGCCTGTACACTGAGACCAAACAAGCTCAGACAAACTACTACAGCGGCTACTATTACAGTTAATCGTTTCAATGTTCTTTTCATGTTTATTCTCCTAAGTATATAGTTCATGTCTCTTTTTCCATTTTACAAAAAGAAATATTTGTTGTAAACACCGAAACATGTTATACTTAATGCAGTTAAGAAAAACTATACTAACATGGGGGTTAGGAAGATGGCTGATTGGAACGACATTAAAAAGGCCTTTGAGAAGGACCAGAAATCCGAAGAAGACCTTCTTATTGAGAAAGAGCAAAAACTGCACAAAGATATCACTATGTATGTTTGTAATTTAAAAGGTGTTTCACCCCTCCACGGGTATCACCCTAATGATTTAATTGATTTTCTTGAAAAGCCTTCATCTGAGATTCAGGCCTTGCTGGGCGGTGACTGGCTTGAAATGAGTCCCGACAAATTTGACTCTCTTGTGTATACTTTAAACAAGAAAGTTAAAAAGTCCACAAATTTGTTATCCTGGTAAAAAAAGACATTCCTTATCCGTGCATTTCAAAAGCACAGAATGGGAATGTCTTTTCTTTTCACAAACACTCTATTACCTTTTCCACTCTTTTTCAAAGATAGAAACAAACTCTGCCAGGCCTTCTTTGTCCTCCTCATCAAATCTGGAAAACTTAGGACTATCTATGTCCAATACACCTATAATCTCGCCATCCACATGAATGGGAAGCACAATCTCTGAATTCGATGCTCCGTCACAGGCAATGTGACCCGGAAACTCGTGTACATTTTCCACCAACATGATTTCGTTCCGCTCTACCGCTGTTCCGCATACACCTTTTCCTATTTTTATTTCTATGCAGGCGGTCTTTCCCTGGAAAGGTCCCAGCACCAGTTGTCCATCTTCCATCAAATAAAAACCTGCCCAGTTAATGTCCGGAAGCACCTCATAAAGCAGTGCCGAAGCGTTTGCCATGTTGGCAATGGGATGAGGTACACCTTCTATCAACGCCTGCAGCTGGGCATTCATGATTTTATATTGTTCTCTTTTATTCATCCTACCCCTCCGTCAGTCATACATATGGCTACGCACTTCTTCCACTTCTTCTTTCGGTACCACGGTGACCACAACATCACTGCCAAAACACGATACATAAATTACCCCTTCATCAGAAAAAGACTTTACGCCATCGCTTTCCACATATGCCACTGCCATATCCTCAGGCATGCCATCTTCCACTACCAACGCTGCATAATCCCAGTCTTCAAAATATTTTGCAATATCTTCCGCCCGGAAGGTGTATTCATTCTCTCCTGTTTTAACCGGATGCAGCAAAGCTTCTCCCTCATAAGAATTTGTGGTTGCAGTGTACAATGCCAGGCAAAGGGTTATGTCTGCTTCTTCGGTTTCTTCTGTCACCACATCTATAGGGGCATCAACTTTAGGTTCTGAATTTACAACTGTTCCAACCACACCTGCCGTTACCGCCGTTGTAGTAACTGCTCCTGCCATCAGTGCCAGTTTCGCCTTTGCACTCAAGGAAGCTATCAGCGCTTTTAACCCACCTTTGATTTCATCCTTAACCGCACCTTCCACTTCATCGACAACAGTCTTTTTCACCTTTTCCTTTACTTTTCTGGAAACGATGACTGTTTTTCCGTCTTCTTCAATGGTAGTCGGTTCCAATCCCAGCAGAATACAACATGCGTTATACACTCTCTGGGCCTTTTTCACCTCAAGCCTTTCCCGCTTACTCTCTTTTATCTCCGGACTTACCTGTTTCTTAAACAGTTCCATCCCACGCTTATTTGTAATGCTTATTAACCACTCGGTTATATCTTCACATGTTTGTCCATCGGCTATGTTCTTGTAAGTTTCTACATACACGCCATGTATGAGTTCAAATATATCTTCATCTTTTACTGCATAATCCTGCGCATACCAATAAACTTTGTTGTAGGTATTGGAATATACTATATTAAATCCTTTTTCTTTCCCGGCTGCCATCTGTTCGATTGCCTTGTCAAGTTTTTTGTCCATACCAGCTCTCCTTTGTACCCCTACTATGACAAAACTATTTTTTATATTTTATCATAGTAGGGTATGATTTACAATTAGAGGCTTTCTCCCTTTATTAATCCGACCAATTCTTCCGGCATCATTTCACCCAAATCCTGTTTGTCGGCTTCTGCATCTCTTTTTCTTACCGATACTGACTGATTGTTTTGCTCATTTTCTCCAAGAATAATCATGTAAGGAACCTTATCCATTCTGGCTTCCCGGATTTTGTATCCCAGTTTTTCACTTCTCTCGTCCAGTTCCACGCGAATGTTTTCATTTTCTAACAGACGGACAATTTCCTTGGCATACGCATTGTATTTGTCAGATACGGGAAGCACCTTGACCTGAACAGGCGCTATCCACGCCGGGAATTTTCCCGCATAATGCTCAATAAGGATACCAATAAAACGTTCAATAGAACCAAACACAACCCTGTGTAACATAATGGGACGATGTTTTTCTCCGTCCGCTCCTATATAATCGATATCGAACCTTTGGGGAAGCTGGAAGTCAAGTTGAATCGTTCCGCACTGCCACGTTCTTCCTATGGAATCCTTTAAATGGAAATCTAACTTGGGACCATAAAAAGCTCCATCCCCTTCATTTACCACATAAGATTTTCCCATACCTTTTACCGCTTCTTCCAAAGCCTTCGTAGCAAGCTCCCAGTCCTCATCACTTCCTATAGAGTTCTCCGGTCTCGTGGACAATTCGATCTGATAAGAGAATCCAAACTTTTGATATACTTCATCAATGAGGCGCATCACTCCCTGTATTTCGTCCATTACCTGGTCTTCTCTCATAATAATATGAGCATCATCCTGTGTAAAGGAACGGACACGCATCAGTCCATGTAACGTTCCGGACTTTTCATTGCGATGCACCAGACCAAGCTCTCCCATTCTCATAGGTAATTCCTTATAGGAGCGGGGCTGCAATTTGTACACCAACATTCCGCCCGGGCAGCTCATGGGTTTAATGGCATAATCATCTTCCTCCACTTTAAGGGAGTACATGGATTCCCTGTAAAAATCCCAATGTCCGGACGTTTCCCAAAGACTCCTCTCCAGCATAATCGGCGTGGATATTTCTACATATCCTTCTCTCCGGTGAATTCTTCTCCAATAATCAATCAGAAGATTCTTCAGCACCATACCCTTGGGTAAAAATACCGGAAGTCCGGGACCCTGTTCAAAAATCGTAAAGATTCCAAGTTCTTTTCCAAGCTTCCTGTGATCTCTCGCCTTTGCTTCTTCCAACATGTACAAATACTGTTCCAGTTCCGCCGCTTTCGGGAAAGAGATACCATATATTCTCGTAAGCATAGGATTCTTTTCATCTCCCCGCCAATAAGCTCCTGCCACAGAAAGCAATTTAATCGCTCTAATCTGACATACATTTGCAATGTGAGGGCCTGCACAAAACTCTTCATACTCTCCCTGTTTGTAAAAACTTATTTTCTCACCTTCTGCAAGTTCCCGGATTAATTCAAGCTTATAATCCTCTTTCGCATTTTCCATATAGGCGATAGCTTCATCTTTTGACTTTTCATAAACCTGAAGGGACAGGGATTCCTTTACAATCCTCCTCATCTCATCTTCAACTTCTTTTAAGTTTGCATCTGAAAAAGGGAATGGAAATTCAAAGTCATAATAAAATCCATTTTCAATTGCGGGCCCAATTGCACATTTCGCATCCGGATACAGTCTCTTTACAGCCTGTGCCAACACATGTGCACTCGTATGCCAAAACGCTTTTTTTCCCTCCTGTTCTTCAAAACTCACTTCTACAATTTCTCCATTTTTCCGTAGAACCTTCATAACGTGTTGCTCCTTTCTCTTTATCCATTTTTTATTTGCAACAACATAAGAAAAGCACCCATAAGACCATAGTAATACAGTCTTAAGGGTGCATTTAGCACGGTTCCACCTTAACTTTTCACTTCAGATTCCATTAAATCCTATCCTTTAACGCAGGCTTACGGTAACACTTACTTCATTTCAGCATTACAGCTCTGGAATGGTTTTCGTCTACCTTCCGCATAAACAGCTTCCACCAAATACTGTTCTCTCTGGATGTTTCCACCTAAACTACTTTTTTCCGTCATCGCTTTTCTTATGTTATTAAACGTATATTAACAGAAGCCTTCGAAATTGTCAACACTACTTTTTGTCTGCCCTTTTATCTCCTTTAAACTCTTTTTCCACATGACAGTGTTCCTGCTTACTAACCAACCGTGTGCCTTCAAAATCCAGTTCGATGACATAAGGCATCCAATCTATAATCCGCAAGAAATCATCGCAGCCGAAGCTGTTATCGTAATAGTTTAAAATTGTACTTAGGGCAGTACCATGTGTTCCAATTACAATATTTTTATCTTGATTGTCCGATAAAATCTCATTCAGTGCTTCTATGTTTCTATTTTGCACCATGGCAATAGACTCGCCGCCTTCTTCATGATAATTGTGGTCAGCCCAACGCATCCGAAACATCCCGTGATTGTTTCCGTCCGGTCCTTTTTCCCGTTCCCTTAACCGTTCATCCGTCGTAATCTCTTTGCCGAAGAACATTGCCGCATCTGCAATCGTGTCCATACTTCGTTTATACGGACTGCAATAAAATACATGGATTTCTTTGTCCTTCAGAAATTCCAACACTACAGCACAGTCCTTCTTTCCTTCCTCCGTTAAAGGTCGGGTTCTATCATCTTCCCATGCAAATTCCGGTTGTGCATGACGCACAAAATATACTTTAGTCATTACTTAACCCCTCTCATCTCCAGCCGCTATTTTATCAAATATGTAACTTCATATCTCCTTCTTTTATCCAGTTTTTCTTTCGCATAAACTCAGAAATACCCCAGGCTAATGCTGCCGGGAAAATAAAATGAAGCAGTACAATCTCAAACAACACAACCCCAGGTGCTACACCCTCTGCAACCATAGTCTGGAAAGTTGTAATCTGTCCTACCAAGCCGGCCGTGCCCATTCCGGAGCCGGTGGCATTATTTGTCATGTGAAATACCATGGTCGAAACAGGACCTAAAATGGCACTGGTAATAATTGCGGGTAGCCATATCACCGGTTTTCGCACGATATTTCCAATCTGAAGCATGCTGGTCCCAAGACCTTGGGCAAGAAGTCCATTCACTTTATTTTCCCGATAGCTTGCCACCGCAAATCCAATCATATTGGCACAACATCCTACTGTTGCTGCACCTGCTGCAATACCGGATAAATTCAAAATAACACCCAAGGCTGCAGAACTAATTGGCAATGTAAGAATAATACCCATTAATACAGATACCAATACGCCCATAATAAATGGTTGTTGCTGTGTACTTACATTGATAAGTTCCCCAAGGGCTGCCATAATTTTAGAAATCGGAGGACCTAATATAAGACCTACTGCAGAACCGGTCAAAATACTAAAAAGCGGTGTGATGATAATATCAACCTTTGTTTTACCGGAAACCACTCTTCCCATATAAATTCCCGCTAATGCTGCAATAAAAGCTCCCAGCGGTTCACCCGGACCCGCATAAACAATATTTCCGTCTACCAGAACTGAACCGGCTAAAATTTTGCTTGCAAAAGCTCCGACCATACCACAAGTTGCCGCTGACATGATTACCAATGGGCTTTCCTTAAAGCG
>JAZNGC010000009.1:0-31728 GCA_045589155.1 Lachnospiraceae bacterium | reverse complement strand
CTTAAAACGGTTCTCAAAAATACTTTCCGTCACAATACTGGTGCCCTTGGACAAGGCAAGTGCCACCGTAATCTGGGGCTGCATGTCCGTAGGAAATCCGGGATAAGGAAGGGTTTTTACATGGGTGTGTTTCAGAGGCTTGGACGCCACTACACGAACGCAATCATCTTCCTCTTTTATTTCACAACCAATCTCCAAAAGCTTGGAAGTAATGGACTCCAGATGCTTCGGTATTACATTTTTTACGGTTATATCACCCTTCGTAACTGCTGCAGCAAACATAAATGTTCCCGCTTCTATCTGATCAGGAATTATGGCATATTCCGTACCGTGAAGCTTGCTTACACCCTTAATACGAATCACATCCGTACCTGCTCCTTTAATATTAGCACCCATACTGTTTAAAAAGTTTGCCAAATCTACTACATGAGGCTCTTTTGCCGCATTCTCAATAATTGTAGTTCCTTCTGCCATAGTTGCGGCCATCATTACATTGATGGTTGCTCCTACAGATACGATATCCATATAAATATGACTACCTACCAATTTATCTGCACGGGCTCTAATCAAACCATGTTTAATCTCAACCTCAGCTCCCAGTGCACGGAAACCTTTTAAATGTTGGTCTATTCCGCGGCTACCGATATTACAACCACCCGGCAACGCCACCTCAGCTCTCTTATATTTACCAAGAAGTGCTCCGATCAAGTAATAAGAAGCACGAATCTTTTTAATATTGTCATCGTCCACAATTAAACTGTGAATGTGTGCTGCATTCACAGTATATTTATGTCTGTTCTCGCGATTAACCAAAACACCCAAATTCTGCATGGATTTCAAAAGTACATTGGTATCCCGTACATCCGGAACATTATCAATATGCACTGTTTCGTCTGTCATGACGGAAGCGGCAATAATCGGGAGTGCTGCATTTTTGGCGCCGCCGATTTCCACTTCACCTACCAAGGGATTGCCACCCTTGATTGCGTATTGTTCCATATCATTACCTCTATAATAGATGCAGAAAGCTATTTTTCCGCACACTCTTCCAATCTTTATTTAATTCATTATACTGCTTAAGCCCTAATTTGTAAATAGGAATACCCGTTCGATACAGGTATTCCTATCTTTAAAGTGTCTGTTTATACGGTTTTATTGAACATACTTAACAGGATTTACATGCGTTCCGTTTATTATCATCTCAAAATGCAGATGGGGTCCGGTACTTACGCCGGTATTTCCACTTCGTGCAATTGTTTCACCCTGTTTTACTTTTTGACCTACCTTAACCAATACCTTACTTAAATGCTTGTATCTGGTTTCTCTTCCGTCGGGGTGCTTGATATAAACAACATAACCACCTGCACTCGCCCAACCGGCTTTCGTAACCGTACCACCGGAGGATGCCACTACCTTGGTTCCGGTAGGAATCGCCCAGTCTACACCCTTATGGTAAGTACTTGCTCCTGCCGTAGGTGCTTTACGCTTACCAAAGGACGAGGTTGTCCTACCGCCTACAATAGGTCTGATGTAAGTCGGCGGAACCTTTGTTCCTCTCTCTACAATCTTCGGCACAGCCTCTTTTACAACTTCTTCCTTTATAATCTCACGACCCGTTTCCATCTTGTTGGAATGGGAAACGAGAGCCACTACCTTTCTGAAACCGGAAGACGGTTGCTGATGAACCTTGGTCTGAGTCGTATACCAGTTATGATTGTCAATGTAAATCACATCTGCTTCATAAACTTCTTCGTAATAAACCTGTTCCTGCCACTCCACCGAAAGCTCCGGCTCCGGAATCGTAATAATGAGTTCCTGACCGATGTGAAGGGTGGAATTTAAAGATGGCATGGTGTCCTTGTTCATTTCCCAGATTTTATCCATAGGGATATTGACCTTAATGGCAATTTCCGTCATGGTATCACCGGCAACAACTTCATATATACCGGGTTTTTCCTGCTCTTTTACAACTTCTGCAATAGCTACGTCCAGCGGTGTCAATTGGCTTGTGTCCATATATGCTTCAATAATTTCTACGCTTTCGGTAAATTCCATCGTCTGGATGCCCAGCTCGTAATCTTCAAAACTTTTTTCTCCGGCCGCCTCTACATTCTCAAACATTTTATCCATGGTTGCCTGAATACCACTGTTCATAAATATAGTTTCCCGGGAAACAACTTCCTCGTCGGCTTCTGCCGGCTTCTTTATAATCTTGGCCTCTAATACGCTGAATTCTCTTTCCGTATCCTGTACCAGTTCTACCACAAATTCCCCTTTGGCATCGAACTGGTTTACCGCAGCCTGAAGCAGTGCCTGCACCTCTTCAATGGTATTTAAGTTCGCCATGTAGTCATCTACCTTCACTACATAGGAACGTTTCATCGTCTCCTTCACGTAGGCTGACACTACGGCACGCATATTGTCACGCACCACCTCCGGATTATCCACTCCGGAAACAAACAAGAGACCTTTTTCGTCGATATTTTCCACAGCCATTTCTACATCTGCAAAAATCAGATCCGTAGTCTCCAACGCAATCTCACGACGCACTTCCCGTAAAAGCGTTTCCGCTACAGTGGGATTGTCAACAGTACCCACCATCTCACCGTTTAAGTATACGGCGTAAAAACTGGTACTCAAATACTCCCAGCCAAATTCTGCATAGGTGGGCAAAAAGAAAGCCGCCACCAGAGCAATCAGCGTTGCGGCCTTAATATATGTGAATTTCATTCTCATAGAATGTTTGGTAATAAACTTAAACATTATATTTTCCTTGCCAGTTTACAATTTTGTAACAAGTCTTATTTTATCAGTAAACGCTTGGATTGTAAAGTAAAAAGGGGATATTTCACGGAAAAAACACACTTCTTTTCCCAACTGTGTTATACTGTTTTTAAGGCACGCAAAGGAAGGAGGACGCACATGGATCGCATTATATTTCATATTGATGTCAATTCTGCTTTTTTGAGTTGGACTGCATTGGAACAATTGCAAAACGGTTCCGTTACAGACCTGCGCACAATTCCTTCCATTATCGGTGGCGACATTGAAAAAAGACACGGCGTGGTACTGGCAAAATCTATTCCCGCAAAGGCATATGGAATTATTACCGGTGAGCCGGTGGTAAATGCCGTCCGCAAATGTCCCAATCTTATTTCTGCCGCTCCGGACCATACCATGTACGAGAGACGTAGCAGGGAACTTATGCAATTCCTCCTTAATATATGTCCTGATATTGAACAGGCCAGCATTGATGAATGTTATATGGACTTTACGCCCATCTCCCATCTTTATCCTTCACCGGAAAGAGCCGCCGAAGATATAAAAAACGAAATCTATTCCCGCTTCGGCTTTACGGTAAACATCGGCATCTCCGACCGGAAAGTTCTGGCAAAAACGGCATCCGATTTCAAAAAGCCTAATCTTGTCCACACGTTATATTCCCGGGAAATACAAGAAAAATTCTGGCCTCTCCCCATATCCGAGTTATTCATGTGCGGAAAGTCCAGTGTGGAAACCCTGAAAAAACTGGAAATACTTACCATTGGCGATTTGGCCCGTGCTGATTTATCCATTGTTACGGCCCATTTAAAAAGTCATGGTAAACTGCTTTGGGAATATGCCAATGGTATTGACGATTCTATGGTCGGATATGTACCCGCCAAGCAAAAGGGTGTCGGGAATTCTACCACCCTCTCCCATGATGTAACCAACCGGGAAGAAGCTGCCAGAACCATACTCGCTTTGTCTGAATCTGTTGGCAAGAGACTCAGGGACTCCGGCGAAACAGCGGGGCTTATTTGTACAGAAATTAAATATAGTACCTTCCGCTCTGTATCCCATCAAAAACCTTTAAATCCCCCCTCAGCCTCCAATGACGCCATCTATAAAACCGCCATGGAATTGTTTGATGAGTTGTGGGACCAAAATGCCATCCGTCTATTGGGTGTTCGTGCTTCCAAACTTCAACCCAAAGGCGAACCGGTGCAAATGAGTCTTTTTGATTTCCAACCGGAAGCTACTCTGCCAACCGTAACAACTGCACACACAGACAAAGAACCGGATTTAGAGAAAAAAGCAAAACTGGATGCCGCTCTTGACTCTATCCGTTCCCGCTATGGTTCATCCTCCGTGGTGCGTGGCAGTCTTTTTGAAAAAAAGGAACACACAAAAAAACCTCAATCCGATTCCTAGTTTTACATACCCGGTAACCGCTTGAGGTTTTATTTTGTCTTATTTTATTTCTTTTTTACACTGTATCCAAAGGTTCCAATCTGTTCTCCGCAGGTAAAATATGTACCATGGGAATAAACGATGGGATCTGCCTTTTCCAGATGAAATTTGTTTTTTTCATCCATATACTTTTCATCGGCATGTACCGCTACCACTTCCGCCATAAACATATCATGGGTTCCAAGATGTTTTACTTCTGTCACCTTACACTCTATATTGACGGGGCTCTCTTCTATCATGGGTGCTTTTACAACAGACGCCGGAATCGGGGTCAAATTCATTTCTTTAAACTTGTCCACATCACGACCACTTTTTACACCGCAATAATCTGTGGCATAGGCCAAATCTTTTGTTGTCAGATTAATAACAAATTCTCCGCTTTCCAGCAACATTTTATGGGAATATCTCTCCGGTCTCACAGAAATAGACACCATGGCAGGATCGCTACATATGGTTCCCGCCCAAGCTACTGTTATAATGTTGGAATTTCCTTCTTTATCTGACACCGTAATCATCACTACCGGAAGGGGATATAACATATTTCCGGGCCGCCAAACCTGTTTTCCCATAACGTCTCCCCTAAATCAATCCGAAGATGCCCAGAATCTGTAATACCAGTCCGGCTACCGTTACAATCAACGTCATAATAGAAAAGATAAGCGCCGCACTTCCTTTTCCGGAAACTTTTTTAAGAACTGTCGCACTTGAGGTACCCTGTTCCACCAGTTTCGCAGACTCTTCTAAAACAATGGCCTGCACATTCCGATATACCTTTACGTTCTCTTTATGTACATGCTCGTTCAACTCTTCCATTTGAGTTTTCATTGCTTCTACAACGGCTTTTAACTCTGTAAGCTGTGTTTCCAACTGCTCTACATTGTCACCACAGGCTTTGAACTCTTCAATCTTAATCAGACTGATATCAATCAATTCATTAACCTTGTCTACATTCTCCAGCTTTTTCAGGGACTCTGTAACCAAAGTATTAACCTGTTTTGCAGAATCTGCATTTACTGTGTTGATTTCGCGAATTTCATTCAGCAGTGCATCATACTGTAATACCTGCCCCTTTGCCTTTTGTAACTCTGCCGCATCCGCTGCTGCATTCGCTTTAATCATCTCCGCTGCAGTCAGTTTCTGTGACAACTTGTCCACGAAAATATCCATCCATTTTCCTCCAAACATAACTCCCTACCGCCTTTGCTCCAGACTAGGTTTTTCTCGTTTTATTTTATCATTAAATCTTTCATTTTACAACAAAAAGCGCGCTTATAATGTTTTTGTGTATTTTGCACAAAAATTAATTCTGTTTTTTTATCTTTTTGTAACCTTTACCATTTATTCATATTTTGTTCATAATTTGTTCATATTTCACTGATATACTGAACTTAAGTTAAAACTTGATCAACATGTAATGTTTTTCATTACACGCATAGATAAATTTTTTCATAATAGCCCTGGTGCTTAGCCGCACCGGGGCACTCCTCATTTTAGGGGTATTTTTAGGGCGGAGCAATCTGCTCCGTCACAAATTACATCTTTTAAAAGAAAAAGCGGCGGATTACTCCGTCGCTTCATCATTCTCACTCATCGCTAAAATCTCTTCATTCAGCATCAGCATCCTGTTGTCCAAATCAGATACCAATTTCGAACATTCTATCAATTCCTGTTTGATATGCTGGGGAGCATCACCTTCAAATTTGTAATGCATCTTGTGCTCCAGGCTTGCCCAGAAATCCATGGCAACTGTTCTGATTTGAATTTCTACCTTCGTATCCACAATCCTGTCTGACAGGTACACCGGCACAGTCACCAGCATATGATAACTTCTGTATCCGCTTGCCTTTGGATACGTGATATAGTCTTTCACAGAAACAACACTGATATCTTTCTGTTCTGCAATCATCTCAGCAATCCGGTATATATCGGAAGTAAAGGAACAGATAATACGGATTCCTGCAATATCATTGATATATTCAATCATATTTTTAATGGAGGATTCGTAGCCGTACCGCTTCAGCTTTTTCACAATGCTCTCCGGTGACTTAATCCTCGCCTTAATATGTTCGATGGGATTGTAACGATGTACATGCTGGAATTCTTCGTTTAAAATCTCCATCTTTGTTGTTATTTGACGTAACGCGGCGTTGTAAATCAGATTGACCTCTGTCCAACTGTCCGGGTTGCTTTCCTCTTTATATTTTAGTTCCACTTAACTTTATAACCCCTTTCCGATTTGCTTTCTACAATCGTCTTTTATAGTATATCACACTTTGCATTGATTTTCCACTTACGTTTTGTTAGACTAAAAAAGAATCTGATTTAGTGGAGGTACACTATGTTCCGCTTATGGGCAAAAATTTTTAAGGATAACCGCATGCTGGCTGATACGGTCATTTGCAATGCTTCCGCAGATACCCGTACTCACAAGATATTCCAGGCACTGGACGAAATATGCTATCAATTTGATTTGGGCAAACCCATCTGGCTTGACTCCACTATTACCGAGTTCAAACGTCATGACAAAGCCCGTTTTTATCAGGATAACTTCATAGAACAGATTCCCTTTGACTATCTGGAAATCCAGGTGATTGAAGAAGATTAGTAAACTCACAGATATAAGAATCCGGAAATACCCGGGTTCTTTTTTTGTCAAAAACTTTTTTTAAAAAATACTTTTCCAGGTATTGACAGTATAATCCATGTGGTGTAGTATCAAAATATATTTGATGTAGTTTTTAAAACTACATGATGTATTTTGAATTCTACAAGGAGGTACACATGCAGATTACTATTCGCGACCCCGGAAGTGCACTCACTCATTTCATCGCCATGATGTTAGCCATGTTCGCTTCCGTACCACTGATAACAAAAGCCGCTATTTCTTCCGGCATTACCTGTGCACAGGCTATGACTATTTTCATGCTGAGCATGGTTTTATTATACGGGGCAAGCACGACTTACCATACTGTAAACTTACAAGGCAAAGCACTTAAGATGTTCCGGAAAGTAGATCATATGATGATTTTTATATTGATTGCCGGTTCCTACACCCCTATTTGCATGATGGTTTTGGAACCCTCACTGGGCTATCCTCTCCTTGGATTGGTTTGGGGACTTGCACTTGTGGGAATTCTGGTTAAAGCACTTTGGATTACCTGTCCCAAATGGTTCTCTTCCATTATCTACATTGCTATGGGTTGGGTATGTGTACTGGTTTTCGGACCTTTGTGGAACTCCATGCCAAGAGGTGCCTTTGCATGGCTCCTTGCAGGCGGCATCATTTATACCGTAGGCGGTGTTATCTACGCATTAAAATTACCGATTTTTAATTCAAAATTTGCTTACTTCGGTTCCCATGAATTGTTTCATCTTTTCGTTATGGGAGGAAGCATCTGCCACTTTATCTTTATGTATAATTACGTGGCATAAAATGCGATTGCCGTATCAACTAATTTCGCTGTCACACACATGACATACACACACAAAAAAGAAATATCCCTTGGGACATCAGTCCCCGGGGATATTTCTTTTATATTTCTATTTCGCCATAAAAATTTTTAATCCTCGTAACCATTAGGATTGTTGCTCTGCCATCTCCAGGAATCTTCACACATTTCTTTGATGTCTTTTTCCGCTACCCAGCCAAGTTCCTCTTTTGCCTTGGTTGCATCTGCATAGTTTTCTGCAACATCTCCCGGGCGGCGTTCTTTGATTACATAAGGGATTTTCACCCCGTTTGCTTCCTCAAAATTCTTTACAATATCCAAAACACTATAGCCTATACCCGTGCCAAGATTGTAAATGCAAAGACCTGCTTTTTCTTCAATCTTTTTCAGTGCTTTTACATGTCCTACCGCCAAATCCATTACATGGATATAATCCCTGACGCCGGTTCCGTCATGAGTATCGTAATCATTGCCGAACACTCCCAGTTTTTCCAGCTTACCTACCGCAACCTGTGTAATGTATGGCATCAGGTTATTGGGAATTCCATTTGGATTATCACCGATTGTTCCGCTCTTATGTGCTCCGATGGGATTGAAATAACGGAGCAGAATAACGTTCCATTCCGGGTCTGCTTTTTGGATGTCCATCATAATCTGCTCTAACATGGATTTCGTCCAACCATAGGGATTGGTGCAATCCTTTTTGGGGGCTTCCTCTGTTATGGGAATCACATCCGGTGTGCCATATACGGTAGCCGATGAGGAGAAAATAATGTTTTTCACTCCATTTTTCCGCATTACGTCAAGGAGCACCAATGTGCCTGCAATATTATTTTCGTAATATTCCCAGGGCTTTGCGACAGATTCTCCTACCGCTTTCAGACCTGCAAAATGGATTACACTGTCAATCTTTTCCTTAGTAAAAATGTTTTCCATTGCGGCCCGGTCTAAAATGTCCGCCTTGTAAAAAGGAACGTCTTTTCCTGTAATCTTAGCCACTCTTTCCAAAGACTTCTCACTTGAGTTGGAAAGATTATCTACTACTACCACATCATATCCTGCATTCTGTAATTCAACTACTGTATGACTGCCGATATAACCGGCTCCGCCTGTTACCAAAATTGCCATAACCGTTCTCCTTTATAGCATTATAATTCCACACCATTTTCTTTCAAAAGCGCTCTTGCACTTTCTACCGAATCCACACCTGTTTTATTTTTAATCGGAGCAAATTCTCTATTTCTCACTACCTCAAAGGGAAGGCAGCTGTCCATCTCATGAATCATATCCAGCACAAGCCCTTCGAATTTATAACCGTTTGGAGCTTCCGGTTTGATACAATTGCCATTTTCATCCAGGTAAGGAATTTTCTTTTCCACCACATGAAGGGGAAGATTTTTTTCCAGCATACGGCTTAAATCTTTTTCTCTAAAGAGGTAATTCAAAATAACGCCAAAGTTATATGCAGGCTCACCCTTTTCATCTTTCGCATTCATAAGCTCATCTGTCAGCTCATAATACTCTACGATAGAGGGCTTGCCATCCTCCAGGCACATAACACCCACTTTTTCATCCGGGGCATTCTTTCTTACTACTTTGGAACCTACCGCACAATTTTTGTCAATAGTGGCACCGATAAATACAGGATCACAAATGCGCTGCAACACATTATCCACCGCAAATACGTTGAGCCACTCAATGTTCTTCAAGGTTACAATTTCTAATATTCCTTCTCTTTCCATGGAAGAGTACCATCCACCGTTTCCGTTGGGTGAAGTAGAGATTTTCCACTTCTCTTCCAAATAAACTTTTCCGTTATAATCCGCCGCCGGAGCCATCTCCTGTTTGAAGAACCATACAGAATCCTCATCATAACCGAAAAATTTATGTTCCCGCAGGAATTTCTCCGTTGCTTCTCTATTCTTGTCACTGGTCATGATAAATAACGGAATCCAAACACCTGCCTCATTTACCACATCCATCATATTTGCAATCAGTCTCTCAAAAATGTACACATCCTTTGTCACACCGATATTGTACATTCCCTTCGGGTCATCGGAACCCAGTCTGGTTCCCATGCCGCCCGCCAAGAGTACTGCACCTACCTTACCAAGTCTCAATGCCTCTATACCAATCTGACGGAACTTTTCCTTTTCTGCTTCTATCTCGGATAATTCCATTGCCTTCAGTGGTGCAATTGTCCCCTTCTTTGCCGCCAAATCCATATGCTTGCAAGCTTCCACCACACTAAAATCGGTTTCTTCAATTTGAGAAAGCAATTGCTCCTGCTGATTTGCATTCAATTCATCATAGTATTTCAGCAGATGTTCCTGTCCGCATTCTTCCAATTTTGCATATGCCTGTTTGTAAGTCATTCCCATATTCATTCTCCTTTTTAACCAAACATGGTTCCCTCAAATTATTTCTTAAATTATTATACTCTTTTTCTCTTTCTGCACGCAACCTTAAAATCCCGGGCATATAATAACAAAAAAACCTCCCGGAGTTTTTATGACCATCTACGTAGTTCAGCCCGGTGATACCGTGGATTCCATCGCAGACGCCAATGGAGTTTCCGCCGCCTCCATTATATACAACAATCAAATTCCCTACCCTTATTCCCTAGCCATCGGTCAGGCACTCCTTCTCTCTCTGCCCGGTTTTTCTTATGAAAGAGAAATCCGTTCCGGCGGCTATGCCTATCCTTTTATAAACCGGTTTGTGCTGAATCAGTCTCTCCCGTACTTATCAGACCTTTACGTCTTCTCTTACGGCTTTACCACCCTGGGGGAACTGATTCCTCCCTGGGCAGATGACAGCGACCTGATTGCCGGGGCCAAAGCTGTGGGCAGTGCACCTATCCTGACTCTGACTCCCTTTGGACCGGATGGTCAGTTCAGCAATTACCTTATCACTACCGTCATAAACAATCCGGAGACCGTAGATATCCTTATCTCCAATCTGGAAAAAACGGTTCTTGAAAAAGGATTTGAAGGTGTGGATATTGATTTTGAATTTATTTTGGCAGAGGATCGTATCAGTTTTGTAAACTTTGTCCGCAGGGTCAGAGAAGCCATGAATAATCTGGGTTATCCCGTCTCCGTTGCCCTTGCCCCAAAAGTATCCGATGACCAACCCGGACTTTTGTATGAAGGAAAGGACTATGCCCTTCTGGGCGAGGCTGCCGATTATGTCCTGCTCATGACCTATGAATGGGGATATAAATACGGTCCGCCCCTTGCCGTTGCTCCTTTAAACCAGGTCAGACGGGTAGTGGAATATGCCCTGACACGTATTCCTCCCGATAAAATACATTTAGGAATTCCTAACTATGGTTACGACTGGCCCCTTCCCTTCGAGCGCGGCATTACGGTAGCCCGCACCATCGGCAATATCGAAGCCCGCCAGTTAGCAGTAACCTATGGCGTTCCCATCCAATTTGACGAGCCCTCTGCCTCCCCTTTTTTCTTTTATGAAACAGGGGGAATACAGCACGAAGTATGGTTTGAGGATGTGCGTAGCATGGAAGCCAAATTCTCGCTTGTAAATGAATACAATCTGCGTGGAATCGGCATCTGGCAGATTATGAGCCTTTTCCGGGGCATGTACCTGCTTCTGGCAGACCGTTTTACCATTGCCAAATAGAATAATCCTTCCTGTCCTCTCATATATTATCATAAAAATCCATGCCAGGAGATAAGGCAATATGACACGAGGACAAAATATTATAAAAGAAGGAAAACAAAAAACCCGGCTGGAGGCATTTTTTGAACAACTCAATGACCCATTGATTTTTATACTGTTTATTGCCGTTTCCATTTCTTTGCTTTTAAAAGAATTTAGTGATGCCATTATTATTCTGACTGTTATTTTGGTCAATGCCATTATCGGCGTCATCCAAGAGGGAAAAGCACAAAAAGCCTTGGAATCTTTAAAAAAGCTAACCACGCCCAAGGCTCTGCTCCGTGAAAAAGGTCATATAAGGGAAATTCCGGCCAGTGACCTGATTCCCGGAGATGAAGTAGTTCTCGACGCAGGCCGGCAGATTCCTGCAGATCTGGAATTGATAGAAGTCAATTCCCTAAAGGTGGAAGAGGCCGCCCTTACCGGCGAATCCGTCCCTGTTGAAAAAGATTTAAAAAGCAACAATAGGGCTTTCATGTCAACAAACGTCACCTATGGAAGAGGCGTAGGAAAGGTCACTGCCATCGGCATGGACACGGAAATCGGAAAAATTGCAAAACTGATTAATGAAGCTCCTACAGAGACCACTCCCCTGCAAAAACGTCTGGCGGACCTTGGAAAGATACTCAGCACCACATCTGTGGTTCTGTGTCTTCTTCTCTTTTGCATTGCCGTTGCCCAAAAACGGGACATCATGGAAATGCTTATCACTGCCATCTCCCTTGCTGTTGCCGCCGTACCGGAAGGCCTTCCCGCCATTGTTACCATGGTGCTTGCCTTAAGCGTCTCCCGCATGGTTAAGGTTAACACCATCGTCAAGCGGCTCCCCAGCGTGGAGACGCTTGGCTGTGTCAGTGTCGTGTGCACCGATAAAACAGGCACTTTGACCCAAAATAAAATGACTGTGGTTTCCTGCTATTGTGATGGTCAGACCACCACACCGGAAAAATTAAACCCTCGTGTACATAAGCATTTTCTGGAAGGCTTTACTCTTTGTAACGACGCGTCCATAGATAGGGAACGTATCGGGGACCCTACCGAACTGGCTCTTTTAGACATGACATTTCCCCATGGTCTCACCCGGCAAATTTTAGAAAAGCAAAAGCCCCGTATCGCAGAAATTGCTTTTGATTCCGACCGTAAAATGATGACCACCATGCACCGGGAAGACTCTGCCTTTGTCTCTTATACCAAAGGTTCTTTGGAAGAATTATTAAAACATTGCACCCGTATTCTCCATCACGGACAGACCATTCCTTTTACCCTGCAGCATAAAAAAGATATTTTACAGTCTGCCGAAGAAATGTCCGCAAAAGCCTTGCGCCTTCTGGCACTTGGAATGCGCATTCCGAAAGATTCTATATCCTCACAAAAACCTCAGGAAAGTGACTTAACCTTTGTGGGTCTGGTTGGCATGATCGACCCCTTACGTCCGGAGGTCTTCCACGCCGCAAAAGAATTTGTTGAGGCGGGAGTCCGCACCATTATGATTACCGGAGACCGGAAAGACACCGCCTATGCTATCGCAAACGAACTTGGCATTGCATCTTCCCCCTCAGAGTGTATAACCGGACAGGACATTGATACCATGAACGACACAGAATTTAGCGCAGCCCTGAAAAATATCCGGGTCTTTTCCCAAGTGTCACCGGAACATAAAGTACGCATTGTAAAAGGCTTTAAAAACAACGGGAAAATCGTGGCTATGACCGGTGATGGGGTCAACGATGCTCCTTCCTTAAAATCCGCCGACGTAGGTATTGCCATGGGTATGGCAGGTACTGATGTAGCCAAAAACGCCGCAGACCTAATTCTTACCGATGACAATTTTGCCACTATTGCAAAGGCCATCGCCCAAGGAAGATGCATTTACGCAAATATAAAGAAATCCGTACTGTTTCTTCTCTCCTCCAACTTTGGGGAAATCATCACTATGCTGGGTGCTATTTTACTGGGTCTGATCAGTCCCCTGAAACCCAGCCATATTCTTTGGATAAACCTGATTACCGACTCTCTTCCCGCCCTGGCTCTTGGCGTAGACGAAGGTAATCCGGACAAATTTATGAAAAAACCGCCCAGGGATAAAAATGAAAACCTTTTTGCCCATGGCGGTCTGGCCTGCACTTTGTTTTACGGCATACTGATTGCCTTTATCAGCATGACTGCCTTTTTACTGCTGCCGGTTACCCTTTTGCAGGCAAAAGAATTGGAGATAACTCTGGAAAACATCCGTCAGATATTGGAAATCCCCGCTGTGACCGCAAGAGCACAGACCTATGCGTTTACGGTTCTTGGAATCTCCCAGATTTTTCACGCCATCGGCATGCGTGACACCGGCACTTCGTTACTCCGCATGAAACATTTTTCCAATAAACTCATGCTGGCAGCACTTTGTATCGGCTTCTTTTTGCAGTTCCTTGTGACGGAAGTGCCTTATTTTATAAACGCTTTCGGCACTTGCAATTTGTCTTTTGTGGAATGGCGACAGCTTATCGTCCTTTCCCTCACGCCGCTGCTGGCACACGAATTATTACTTTTAGCTCCTTGGAACCGCAGCAAACAACACAGACACTAAAAAAGTTGTGTAAGGAAATCAACATCTTTCCTTACACAACTTTTCTTTTTATCATTAAATAAATGTCACAATCCCTAAGGATTTCAATAACAATATGCCAAGCAGAACCGGTGCTACAAATTTAATCATCAGTACATATAAAAAGCGTCTGCTAAACTTAGTTCCACTCTTTTCCACTTCTTCAATTACCGTTTTCGGTTTTACAATCCAACCAATTAAAATGCATGTTCCGATTGCTACAATGGGCATCATCAGATTGTTGCTGATATAATCCATTACATCCAATATCTGTGCAGCCGCGCCATTGGGAAGTGTAATATTAAAGAACAATTTATTATAACCCAGACATACAATCACGCCTGCCACCAAAGCAATCACAGTCTCTATCACCGCTGCTTTAATACGGCTGATATGGAATTTATCCATCAGACTGGACACCACCGCTTCCATAACCGATACGGCACTTGTAAGGGCTGCAAAAAGCACCATGGCAAAAAACAGACAGCCGATTACATTTCCTATAGGTCCCATTGCTTCAAATACCTTGGGAAGAGATACAAACATCAGTCCCGGACCGGAAGCTGCCAGACCGTCTTGTCCCATAAAAGTGAATACCGCCGGGATAATCATAACACCTGCTAAAAATGCCACCACTGTATCAAAAATCTCAATCCGGTTAATGGATTTTACAAGATTATCCTCATCTTTCACATAAGAACCATAGGCAATCATAATTCCCATTGCCACGCTGAGACTAAAGAACAACTGTCCCATGGCATCCATCACTACAGTAAAAAATCCCTTTACCGTTACTCCTTCCAAATCCGGAATAATATAAATCAGGAAACCTTCCCATCCTGTTCTTGTCACACCTGTTCCATCCGTATGACTGATAGTAAGAGAAAATACGGAAATGCCAAGTACCAACAAAAGTAAAATGGGCATAATAATCTTAGACGAAGATTCTATTCCTTTGTTTACGCCTTTAAACACAATAAATGCCGTTATAAAAAGAAAGACGCACAGCATAATAATCGGACTCCACTGCTCACTGATATAAGCAGAAAAGTAACCATCCTGTGCCATGGCACTTCCTTCTCCGGTCAGAAAACCTAAAAAGTATTTTACAACCCAGCCACCGATTACACAGTAATATGGCAGAATAATCACAGGAACAAGACATGCAAGCACACCTAAAAATCCCCATTTCTTTTTCACTTCACCATACGCTGTCAAAGGACTTTGCTTGGTCTTTCTTCCAATAGCGATTTCCGTTGTCAATAAGGCGAAGCCAAAAGTAAGTGCCAGTACAATATATACTACAAGGAAAAGTCCGCCACCATCCTTTGCTGCCAGATAGGGAAATCTCCAAATATTACCAAGACCTACCGCACTTCCTGCTGCTGCCAACACAAATCCGATGGAGCCGGAAAATGAATTTCTGTTTTTTTCTTTCATCACGTATACCCCGTTTAATCTTTTTATCCGTGCACCATTTTATCACATCATTGCGTTAAAGCCTAGTGTTTTTATTGTTTTTTCATTGCAATTTGACACATACTGCGTACCAAAGTCTCATATTCCCGGCAGGTATTAACCTTTTTCATCTTTTTCCTGTAATTTTCCCCATCCGGAAAAGCATACAGCATGTAAAACCACAATTCTTTCATTTTAAATAAAATGTTACGGTCCCCGAATTGTATCGCTTGGTAACCTGCATATACTTCATCGTGGAAAGCCCTGAAACGTTCTATGTCATAATGCCCATTCTCCAAAGTTTTTCCCTCTGTGATTTCCACTGCCAAACCGGGATTGGCAATCAGTCCCCTGCCCAGCATCACATTCACTAATTTTGGAAATCTTTCTTTTAAACTTTTAAAAGCGTCTTCCGAAAAAACATCTCCATTATAGCAAAGGGGATTTCTACTCTTTTGAGTTGCCAGTCCAAAGGCTGACAAATTCGGTTTATTATTATAAAAATCTTCCCGTACTCTTGCATGGACAATCAGCTCTTTTATAGGAAAAGAATTATAAATATCCAATATCTCTTCCCACTCTTCTTCCCGTTCCATTCCAAGTCTTGTCTTTATGGAAATCTCCATGGGACACTCTGCAAATATTTCTTCCAGAAATTGTCTTAGTCTTTCTTTATCAGCTAATATACCTGCTCCCTTGCCTTTGGCAGTTACTGTGCCTGAGGGGCAGCCCATATTAATGTTCACTTCGTCGTAGCCCAAGGCAGAAAGTTTTTTTGCTGCCTTTAAAAAATCCTCCGGGGAGTTGGTAAGCACTTGGGGAACCACAAAAAGTCCCTCATTGTTTAAGGGGGATATTTCCTGTTTTTCTTTATGATTAAATTCCTTCTCTTTATGTAAAGATAAAAACGGTGTGTAATATTTATCTATTTTTCCAAAATGTTTTGCATATGCATTCCGGTATACGTAAGTCGTAATTCCTTCCAAAGGTGCCATTTCCAGCATATTTTTTTCCTCCAAGGTTACAATATGTATGATTATACTACCAACCGGTTATAAAAGAAAGGACATAAACCTATGTGTACAGCCGTTAACTATAAGACAAGAGACCACTATTTCGGAAGAAATCTGGACTTGGAATATTCCTATAAGGAAACCGTAACCATAACTCCCCGTAATTACCCTTTTTCTTTTCGGAAGGTGGGTTGGTTATCCACACACTATGCTATGATCGGTATGGCATACGTGGTGGATAACTATCCTCTTTATTATGATGCCACCAATGAAAAGGGTCTGAGTATGGCAGGGCTTAATTTCCCGGGAAATGCTGTTTATCCTGAATATCAGGAGGGAAAAGACAACATTACACCTTTCGAATTCATCCCCTGGATATTGGGCAAATGTTCTACGGTGGAAGAAGCCGGAATATTATTGTCCCGTATCAACCTTGTAAATATTAACTATAGTGACGATTTGCCTTTATCTCCCCTGCACTGGATCATCTCTGACCGGAATCGCTCTATTGTGGTAGAACCTGCCAAAGACGGACTGCACATTTACCATAATCCCACCGGTGTCCTCACAAACAACCCGCCCTTTCCTTATCAAATGTTCCAACTGAATCATTACATGGCACTTTCTACCGGGCAGGCTCAAAATCATTTCAGCAAAGCCCTTGCTCTTGAGACCTACAGCCGGGGCATGGGGGCTCTTGGACTCCCCGGTGATTTATCCTCCGTGTCCCGTTTTGTCCGGGCTGCATTTATTGGAATGAATTCGGTTTCCGGAGAATCGGAATCAGAAAGCATCAGCCAGTTCTTCCATATTCTAACCTCTGTGGAACAACAACGGGGCGTAGTCCCCATGGAAGACGGCACCTATGAGATTACCTTATATTCTTCCTGCTGTAATACCGACAAAGGCATCTATTATTACACCACCTATGAAAACCGTCAGCTGACAGCCATAGACATGGGCAAAGAAAATTTAAATTCTGTGACCTTAACACTTTACCCTTTAATAACCACACAACAGGTACGCTTTCAAAACTAAAATCGGCCCATTTTTATTTACTATCTTTTTCGCCCGAAATCTTTGAATTTTATATACAAATTTTGTAATTTTTTGACATTTTCAATGGAATTTTTTTATGGTTTATGATATAATAATTCCACTAAAAAAGATTACTTTCGGAGGATGCCATATGAAAAAACGAAAGATAAGCTTCAATTTTGTATTCCAGCTTCTATATCTGTTTACTTTTATCTTCTGCCTTATATGGTTTTTTGTTATGCAATATACACTTCCCAGTGACCGGAAAGCAGAGAACCATTATGTAGAAACCTTTAATGACGGCTGGTTTAAGGTGGAAGCGGACGGAAGCCGCACCCCCTTTTCAATACCGGGTAACTTGGACATATCCAACGACGAAACCGTAGTCTTTGAAAAGACTCTGTCAGACCCTTTTCCCAGCGATATGTGGTTATGCTTTAAAACCAGCGAACAGGATGTCTCCGTCTATGTAGACGGAATCCTTAGAGCCAATTTTACCACAAAAGATACCAGGCCCTTCGGCATATCCAGCCCCAGTGCTTATTTCTTCGTAAATATGGACACCTCCGATGCCGGAAAGACCATTTCTGTTGAATTTACCGGAGATTCCATTTACAGTGGCATTTTCCGGGACATCCTATATGGCGATAAGACCGGTATTTTATTCCGTTTGGTTGAAGAGCATCTGTTGGTTTTCCTACTGGCAATTGTTGTTTTGGCCCTTGGCATTCTCAGTATGATTGTCAGTTTCTTCCTTCAGTACAAAATGAAAACCCCGGTTCCTCTGGCATATCTCAGTTGGTGTGCAATTGCCGTCTCCGCATGGATTCTCAGTCAATCCGGCTTACGGCAGTTCAGCTTCCCCAACATATCGATTACCGCCTATTTCTCTGATTTTGTTTTGTTACTGCTGCCCATACCTTTTGCCATCTATTTTAACACCTTACAAAAATGGCGTTATCTCTATATATACAGAACCATCGAGCTTGTAACCTTTACCAACTTCGTGCTGGCCGTTTGTCTGATTACCACCAACTGTGTGGAAGCTTCCCACTTAGACTATGGTATATATACACTGTCAGCAATTACCATTTTGGCCATGCTGGGTACTTCTGTTTGGGATATCGCAAAGAAAAGGGCATGGGATTACCGCTTTGTTATTATGGGAACCCTGGCACTTATCATATCCGCCATTTTACAGATTTTGCAGGCGCTTAGTATGAAGGAAGTTGTCAGCGGAAATATTCTCTGCTTCGGCTTTATTATCCTCTTATCCATGGCATCGGCACAAGCCATTATTGATGCCATGCAATCCGAAACCGAGCGCAAACATGCCCTTTATGCAAACGAGGCGAAGGCAAACTTCCTTGCAAGTATGTCCCACGAAATCCGTACCCCTATCAATGCAGTACTGGGCATTGATGAAATGATTTTAAGCGAGAGCAATGAAGATAAAATCCGTGACTATGCAAAAGATATCCAAACTGCCGGAAGGACGCTTTTAGCCCTTATCAATGATATTTTGGACTTTTCAAAAATCGAGTCCGGCAAGATGACTATTATTCCTATGGAATACGACCTGGCTTCTGTTATTAACGACAGTTGTAACATGATACGGGCCAAAGCGGACGAAAAGAAGCTGGTCTTCCATACCTTATGTGACACCCAGCTTCCCAGCCGACTGCTCGGTGATGAAGTCCGTATCCGCCAAATATTTACAAATCTGCTTTCCAATGCTGTTAAATATACTCCTATCGGTAGTATTACTTTCTCAGTGTCAGGAACTTATGCGGAAGATAAATTTATACTGGAAGCCACGGTACGTGATACCGGTATCGGTATCCGTGAGGAAAGTCTCCCCTATCTTTTCGATTCTTTCAGCCGTGTAGATAATGACGTCACACACAAAATCGAAGGTAGCGGACTTGGTCTTAGCATTGTTAAGAATCTGATAGATTTAATGCACGGTGAAATTATTGTAGAAAGTGAATTCGGAAAGGGAACGACTTTTACCGTACGGATTCCTCAAAAAATCCTCTCCGAAACTCCAATCGGTGCCTTTGCCGGCGATTTCAGCACAGAGGATCTTCCCTCCACAGAGGATGATTTTATTGCTCCCGGTGCAAAAATCCTTGCAGTGGATGACGTAGCAATGAATCTGAAAGTTTTCTGCGGATTATTAAAGGATACTTTGATTTCCATAGATACTGCTACAAGCGGTAAGAGTGCTCTGGCAAAAATACGCTCCAATAGCTATGATATGATTTTCTTAGACCACATGATGCCGGAAATGGATGGTATTGAAACCCTGAGAGGAATCGAGGCTATTGACCCCAGTATTCCCCGTAAAACACCGATCATCATGCTGACCGCAAATGCTATTTTGGGTGCCAAAGAAGAATATTTACGTCAGGGCTTTACGGACTACTTATCCAAGCCTATTCAAAAAGACCGTTTACTCGCCCTGATAAAGCAATACTTACCTGCTGACTTATTAATGAACAAGGACAAGAGCCGTTCCGAAGATAGTATTTTCTCTTTAGAAAAAATTGCTTTCCTTAATACCGAAATTGGTTTGTCCTATCATGCCGGCGATAAAGATTTTTACCTTGAAATAATCAAGGCATATGAAGAAGATAACCGTTTGGCTCCTCTTCAGAACTACTACGACGAAGAAGACTGGCACAATTATAGAATTTTGGTACATTCCCTCTCCAGTTCTTCCAAGATTATCGGTGCTACCGAGCTTTCCAATATGGCAAAACAGCTGGAGAATGCCGCCAAGGTGAACAGCACCGATTACATCAAAGAACACCACGTTGAATTGATGGGAGCTTATCAGGCATTGTTGTCCAGCATCAGAACCTTCCTTCTGGGAGACTCCGGCAGTGTGGAATTGCCCGCGCTAAAAAATTCTTTCCATATTTTGGTCGTAGATGATGACAAGATCAACTTAAAGACTGCACGAAAGATTTTAAAAAATCACTATCAGGTGTCCTGCTTGGAAACCGGTCAGGAAACCTTGGCCTTCTTGGAAGAACAGCTACCCGATATGATTTTATTGGATGTACATATGCCGGATATGGACGGTTTCGAAGTGCTTAAAATAATTAAAGCCAACGAACGTACAAAAAATATCCCTGTTGTATTCCTTACTGCCGATACCGATTATGAAACAGAACTCAGCGGATTTAAGGCCGGGGCTTCAGACTTTATCCGAAAACCTTTCATTCCGGATATTATGCTGGAACGTCTCACAAGAATTATTGAAAACGACCGTATCCAGCAGTCCTTACAAAGCGAGATTGACCGCAGTAACACTAAAGTGGAAAATCTCTCCCTGCAGGCTATGATGACCCTTGCACAAACTATCGACGCAAAAGATAAATACACCAAAGGACATTCTACCCGCGTTGCAAGTTATGCAAAACAATTGGCAAAATACCTGAATTTGCCCGAAACCGAGCAGGAAAACATTTACTTCATGGGATTGCTTCATGATATCGGTAAAATCGGTGTTCCTGACTACATTATCACCAAGAGCCAAAAATTAACTCCCGAAGAGTATTCTATCATAAAGAAACATACCACCACAGGCTATGACATTTTGAAGAACTTCGGCGAAATTCCCAACATTGAGCAAGGTGCAAGATGGCATCATGAATGGGTTAACGGTGCAGGTTATCCGGACGGTCTTAAGGGCGATGAAATCCCTCTGTCCGTGCGTATCATCAGCGTGGCTGATGCCTATGATGCAATGACATCCAAGCGTAATTACAGAAATATACTTCCCCGCGAATATATCAGGGAAGAGCTGGAACGCGGTAAAGGTGCCCAATTTGATCCTATCGTTGCCCAAGCAATGCTTGACCTTATGGATGAAATTACTTTTGATATTATTTACTAAGTACTTTCCATTCAAATTCTTTCTTTTACAAAAAAGGCTTCCCGGACAACCGGGAAGCCTTCTCTCATTTATTCGCTTTTTATTTATCTTATTATTTCTTGTAAGCACTTTTTTCCTACTTACGATTATAAAATTTAGACAACTCCCAGTTATCATCACAGAAATAATGATAATAGGCCACCTGCATTCCTTCCTCATGCTTTTCATATACAATGATATCATAGGAGTCTATATCACCATCACTCAGCAACTCTCCTGCCTCCTGGGCTGCAAGTGCGAGCAGCAGACTTCCTTCAATCGCGTCTTCATCATAAATATCTGTGGGCATCTGCAGATTTGTCAGAAAGCTGCATCCTTTGGGATAATAAGTGGTTTCCGGCATATATTCTCTTACTGCCAGCATCAGGCCTGTTTCCTCAGCATCCTGCATCAGGTCTTCCAACAGGTCTTCATATTCTTCTAAGTCCACAAGGCTTCCATCAATATAAAGCGCTGCATACGCCGTATTTTGGGCGTTTATTCTTGCGGTATACGGAATATATCCATCCAATGATTTTATGCTTTTCTCATCGGATTTATAGTTGATTCCATGAGCTGTTTTGTATTCAATTTCTTCGTATCCAATCATGTACTGACTTACGATGTGATTACAATCCGGCAAAGGATTTGCAGGGATTTCCGATATATAAACCACCATTTCCTCATCCGGATCCACGTTTCCCATATCAGTCATACGTTTGTCTGATACTTTACCATCTTCATCATATAAGCGTTGCGTGTTAAAATCCACTGCCAGGATTCCGTCATCTACCATCATACCTATTATATCCTGCACATCATCAGACAGATTATAAGTCTTTCCTCCGATAGCAACTGACATCACATCCCCTTTGGTACCGCAAGCCGTAAGCCCAAGTACCATGCAAAGTACAATCGCGAAACAACATACTTTCTTTTTCATTTATTTACCTCACCCTTATATTAAATTTTGCATTATTATAACATTTTTATGACTGCCGTGTAAACAAAAAGCAGGACAGTTTTAATATCTGTCCTGCCGAAATGCCACACATCTTTTATTCTTCTGCTGCCTTCACCACGGCGTAATAAGCTTCCTTGTATCCGTAATTATCATCAAAAAGCAAAGGATAGCTTTTCTCTTTTTTAAATCCGGTTAACCAGCTTTCGCAATCTCTCATACCCCAAATGGTCACATTGGTCAGGTTTGCTGCACCTTCTCTTTTTGCTTTCATTAAAATGCGGAACACTTCACCATATGCATCTGCTAATTTCTTCAGACCTTCTTCAGAGTTATCCGTATTATGGATGTCCATCTCTGTGGCATGGACTTCTAAACCGAGACCGCCAAAGAAACGCAGGGATTCCTCGTAATCTTTGAGATTACTTTCTCCCAGCACCAAATGGGACTGCATACCGATTCCATCGATTAAATTCTCAGCCATGAGAGGTTTTAAAATCAAATTGTATATATATTCTCTCTTTGCCGGAAGGAATGTGTTGTAATCGTTGTAAAACAACTTAACACCTTCCGCTGCATACTTTCTGGCAATGCGGAATGCCTGAAGAACAAAATCTTCTCCCACGGTTTTCATCCACAAAGACCATTGTCTCCAGCCGTTCTCCTGTGTCTCTTCCACTGCTTCATTTACCACATCCCATGCGTATATTACCCCGGGGTATTCGGTCTGAACAAACTCCAGCACACGGCTGATATAACTTTCCATTCTTTTAAGCATAGTTTCGCGGTCCGCCAGGGGTGCCTCTTTCTCCATGCTATATTTCTCTTTAAAGAACCAGAATGGAGTCTGTCCGTGCCACACCAAAGTATGTCCTCTGAGAGCGATTCCATTGTCTCTGCAAAACTCCAGATACGGTCTTGCACGGTCAAAACAAAGTGCAGGCTCTATATGATATTTTTCCGGATTTTCCAGGTTTGCCTCATTATCTAAAAAAAACATGGGCTTCATATCATTTTCACAAGTCATGGTATTGTAATGTTTCACTAATTCCTTCTTTGCTTCCTCGGAAGCCATATTCCATCTGGACACGGATGTTCCGATAGTAAAGGATGATTTGAATGCTTCTTTTAAACTCATTCTTTCTTACCTGCTTTCTTGTTTGACGCTATCGCCTTTTATTCTCTGTGACGTTTTTCCCACTTCACCTATTCTAATATTACAAGCATTCATCCCATATTTCAATGTGCTATTCTGTACAAATCAGATTATTTTGTACAAGATTATACAAAAATACATGTTTGGCATTACATTTGTCGCATGTGCTCCCTTATAAATGCGAATTGGGCGTTCAGCAGTTCCACATCCACCGTACCATCCTGCCTTACCGCGTTACCCTCCGTTGTAAAATCTCCCGTATATCCGGTTTCTTTCACAAAATCAAGGAAACGCCCTATGTCCAGTTTTCCTCTTCCCACAGGAAGTGTCCTAAGGTTGGGCCAGTCCATATAACCGCCTGCATAATCGTTTACATGATAGTGACTTATGTAATTCTCTTTCCATAACCATTCAAATCCCGCTTCATACAAACGCTCCAACTGCCCGTGGAACGCCGCCATTTTTGTATCAAATACAAATCGGATATTGGGATAAAGTTCCCGCAGTTCACACAAATGTTTCAGGGGATTTTCCACATTACAAACCACATTTTCTATCATTAAAAGCAAACCATTTTCCTGTGCTCTCCTGTTTAAATGCGGATATGCGTCAATATTATTTTGGAAGTTGGAATCCGATGCGTATCCGCCCCATAGATGTAAAACTAATTTCTCCGCTCCTACCATTTTGGCTATGCTGCAGTCAATGTCAAATATCCGAAAGGCTTCTGCTACTTCCTCATCACTTCCTTTGCTAATATACTCTCCGATACCCTTTCTGCAATGTACAACCGGGATGCACAGGTCTGCTTCCTTTAAGTATGCCTTCAGAGCCTCTATATCTTCATACCATATACTGTCCATCATTAGTTCAAATCCGTCACATGTCAGCTGTTTAGATAGCGCCTCTAAAAGAGTATAATCATAACCGTTATTTCTTCCTGTTACCGCTCCTGTAGAACACAAAATTTTGTTCATCACACCATTTCTCCTTCGTCTACTCTGACAGCCACCTGCCACTCATCTTCGTATACAATTGTCCCAACGTAATTGGTATATACTACGTCGTATGGGTGATTATACTTATCCAATATGTCCATGGCCGGGCTGATCTTTTCCTGCATTTCCTTTGTAGTCGCCGTCTTAAAAAATGTAATTACCTTTTCTCCGTTCTTACAGGGCTCCGGTTCCGGAAGATTCTCCTTAAACCACTCATCTATTCCCCGGAAAGTTTCCTCATCCTCTTTACTCATAATTCCATCCATTATCATACGCCAGCACATGCTAAATATCCCCTTAGGGTACTTGGTTATCCAGGAGAGTTCCCGGCCCTGTATTCGCATGTATTTCTTATATGTACCTTCTTGCTTTTCGCTTTTTTCATAAATCTCTGTATTTACGGACATTCTTCTCTTCTCCTTTTGTAAAACTTTGTTCATATATCCGCAGGTAAACGGAAAGAACTCAAACTTCTGTGTTCCCGTATGTACAAATCCATAAGAGATATACCACTTTTTCAGAACCTCATTTTCCTCCACGATTCCTATGTTCATCTTTGTACAACCAAGCTCTGCTGCCCTTTGGCAGGCATGATCCAGCAATTTTTTCCCGATGCCCTTATGTCTATACTTCGGAAGAACACTCAGATTGTTTAATTCACACTCATTGTTATCTTGCAACAGCAGTGAGTAATAACCTGCTATTACGTCATCATCACAATATACATACATGGGTCTATGCTCCCCGCTTAAATGCCAATGAATCCTCTCTTCTGTAGTTGCAAATGCGGTAAATCTCGGGGCATTTTCGGGGGTAAATCCAAATTCAACTGCCACAGTGCCAAAACTCTTCCGGATAACCTCCACACACTCCCTAATGTCCTTCTGCTCGACTTTTCTGATCATAATCTTTTCCTCCCGTTTGTATAAATTTAAAACGCACCAAACATAATCTTATGTCCGGTGCGTTTAATTCAATGAAAATATATAATAAATCAAGCTATTACATTCTCATTTATGCACAGACACATAAGACCTACCGGCTTATAACTGTGCACGAATGTCAGTTACAAGCAAATACGTCCTGAATGCATGGTCATATGCTTCTTAGAATGTAATCTCTGGTTCATCTTGGTTCTCCTCGTTTGATTTTTTAGTATAGTAACACCAAGGGCGGTGTCTGTCAACATGTTTTTTTATTTTGAATAGCGCGACAATTTGTTTGTGACAGTTTTTACATTTTATTCTATGCTGTCATTGTACATTTGAAGCATTTGCCCCATCAGCTTACTGTCAAGCTCATATCCTTTGTGCTTGTCAAAATTTTCTTCGTAATAGGCAGCTCGCATTTCTTCCGTCATCTCCCCTACACTTTGACTGTAAGCATCGGCAGCAACATTGTATTCTTCTACATACTTTCTTCTTTCTTCGGAACAGAAAAGATAACTATGTCCTCTATCTTCAAATCGGATAAAAGTAAATCTTTCATTATCCCCAAACTGTTCAAAAAATCGGTCAAAACTATTTTCAATGGGTATCGTGCTGTCATCAGTACTGTGTATAAACATTACAGCACTTTCTGTCACTTCAAGACTCTCAAGTATGCTCATGGAAGCGTACTCCCCAAAGGTTTCATTTTCGTATTCCTCGAAATAAGGTAAGATAAAATCTATTGCATCACCTGCAATATCTCTTCCTGCTGTTTCCAACATATCCAGTGATTCATTAAAACCTGCAACTATCACTGCAGCTTTTACATCAGGATGTAATTTTAGTACGGAACCAACCGAATAGCCGCCCCAGCTATGTCCCCAAAGAACAATAGGCAGATTATCAAAGTCAGCACTTGACTTTACAAATCGAAGGGCGTAGTCAAGGTCAATGACTCCTTGGGGTAATCCTCCTATCACCTCGCCTTCGCTCTCATCGTTTCCGGTTGCATCATAGGCAAATACCGCATAACCATTGCTTGCAAAATATTCTGCTATATTCATATAGTTACGATGGCCACCACCGCCAAAACCATGAACAAGAACAACCAAGCCCTTTACTTCTACATTGTCCCTATAGTATTTATACCCTGTCAGCATCTGTCCCTTATCAGACGCAAAAGTATATTTATCCCTCATAAGCCCTTCGAAGTCTTCCACTTCCCAGGCAAGAGGCTCATATGATGTAAAACGCACTCCAAAATTGTCGTTGTACACCGACATTGCCAAAGGCTTCAGGCCTATCAATACCCCGGCGCCAAGCAGTACCACGCTTATTCCCAGAACGATTAGGACTACTTTAAGTACTTTTTTTAATTTTGCCATTATTAACTCATCCCCCTCTTAAGTTTCTTTTTGATTTTAATTTGTTTCGATTGTATCACAGGTTGTATCGTCATTCAATAATATAATATATGCCGCAGATTTACTCTGCGGCATATATAGCATTTCTTCCGGTAATGCACTATTAGGCAGTTCGCTTTTACTCAATACTCAAGTCCTTCCATACTGACACAAGCCACTCTGTCATCTTTTTGTTGGTTTCGTAGATTTCACGGAACTTTTCCTGTCCTTCAAACCATGCAAGAGCCAGCAACTGGTTGGACAGGATAACGTAAGGCACTGCCTTTTTCTCTGCTTCTGTCAATTTTACAACGTCATCATATCCGTACATGATATTCTTGTAAATCTGAAGCCATTTTAATAACTTGGTTTCATTTCCCGCCTCAAAACTCTCTGACAGGATTGCTGTTGCGGCATAGCAGGGATCAAAAATTCTGATGTTTTTCTCGCTGAGTTCGAAGTCGATGAATCCCCATTTATCTCCTGCAACAATGATATTTCCCGGATTGGGGTCTCTGTGAATCACCTGCATAGGCAGTGTCTTCAAGATTTCACCAAAGTTTTTCATATAACCTTCGAAAACCTCTTCGGGTACATTGATTTTACCCCGTAAGTTTGGAATCGCCCAGTTTGCAGTGCTCTCGTAGATATTTGCCTCATCAAGGGGCAAATCCACATTTTCCAATGCTTTGCTTAGTTGTCCAACCACCTCTCCTACAAAGCGGGCATTGCCGGCTAAATCCTCTTCATACATGCCTGCAATCTTTACCTGCTGACCTTCCAGGCGTTTTAACAGGCAGAAGTACAATTCACCGTCTGCAATGTACTCTTCTCCGGCAAGAGTTCCTACCGGTGTTGCTGCAAATAATCCGGCGTTTTCCAATGCCTTCGAAATCATGATGTGATTTTTAAGTTTACCTAAATTTGCTGAAAATTTTAATACATAATCATTTCCAACGTAAAATGCATTTTCGTTTCTGTTACCACTTCCTTCGTAGTAAATGTCAGAAATCATTTCATTCTCTAATCCCCATGCTTTGAGGATAGTTGTCGCTTTTTTGTGTGTAACCATAACATGTTCCTCCTTAATAATGTTAATTCTGTAGGGCTTTTTCACCCTGTGTAGTTTCAGATACTGTGCAGGTGTACAGCCAAATTCACGGGCAAAAGCCTTATAAAAACCGGCATGAGTCTCGAAACCATACATAAGTGCTACATCTATCATTTTCTGTCCGCATTTTATCTCATAAATGGCATTCAGTAATCTTCGTCTTAATATATACTGCATAACAGGCAGACCAACTGCTGACTGAAACAATCTATAATAATGAAACATTGAAAATCCGGCTCTTTCACTTAACTCCCCTGCTGAAATATCACACTTGATGTTATCTTCAATATAATCAATACTATCTTGTATAACTTCCTTGTACACGCTTACACTCCTTTCTTGTTTTATTGTAGCTACACACATATCATAACGCGACTTTTTCTAAAAACCTTTCCTATTTTGGCATGTTGTATATTGGAACATAATACTTCTCCGGCGGTATCAGTTCCTTTCCGCTGCGGAATGCTTTTATAGCAGTAACACATTCTTTAATACACAACTCTATACATTCCAAGCTGATATCATATGTATATATTTCCAGTTCTTCTTTTTGGGCTTTGGGGTCAACAAAGAAATCCCGATATAATCCCTGCATCACTTCCTCATAAAGTTCGAGGCGTATCCCTTCCAATTCCAGATTTCTATCTTCCTCCAGATGATACACCAGTTCAAATTCGTTCCGCAGAATATAGTTTAAACGATGAAAGTCATCATACCCCTTTTGATACATGGCCAAACGCTCTTCCTTGGAATTTGTCTTGACACGTATCTGGGTTTCCATTATCTCATGGAACCAAACCATATCCGTGATCAAATGGCTCAAAATTCCCAGGTATAATTCATCCTGCTTTATTCTGTCCCCATAACTTTCTACAAAGGTCAGCCAGTTACTTCCTTTTTTATCACCGTGGAATTCCAAAAAATGGGTGGTTTTTTTGGAACCATCCTCATGAAAAGACATATCCGGACATAGTGAGCCAATCTTAAACCGGTTCATATTTTTAATTTCCACCTGTTCTGCCACCTTCTCGGCAACAAAATAGTGAATCATTCTGGACGGCATGACCTACGCCTCCTTTTTACAGCAATATAAATAGGTGTCTCTCTCAAAGTTAAAGTTTCCCTGCTCATTTTTAAACTGTGCAAGAAACTTCAGGAATTCATTTCTTCTTATTTCCAACGTTTCCCTCACCGGACGGCACACCTGTTGAATATATTCCAGAAATTCTTCTGCAGATTCAAAATGCAGGTTAATCACATAGGCATGCTTTTCTACCACCGGGAATACTGCCTGTACTTCATTTTCCCAATATGCCACGTGTGCTCTATGTTTCTGATACTGCTTACTCAGTTCTGCATATTCATCCTCCGAGAAAAAATCACGCAGTAGGGGCTGCAGTTTTTCATAGAAAAGCAATCCTCCCCAGGTGCAAACAAAAACACCGTCATCAGAAAGTGCAGACGCAAATTTGCGGTACAATGCACTCCTGTCGCCGATTTGTGGTGCCACATGGTTAAAGAAAATGCGCTCATAGGAGCCCTTCAAAGACATGGTTTCTAAGTCATCCCATACAAAGTTAAACTCTCTGTCTGTCAAATGTCCTTCCGATTCCTGTTCTTTTATGTAATTACAGAAGGTATCCATATGTGTGTTATGCTTATCCACACAGGTGATTTGCAACTGCCCCGGCAAACGTTCCAGATTATAACGCCACAAATTTCCGTATCCTGCACCTGCGTCAAATATCCGCATATTTCCTTTCAATCCTGCTCTGTCAAAAACAAACCTTGACCAGCCACGGGGTTCATCCGCGTGCCGGCTCAAACGTCCTGCCAATTCATCTGCCCTCTGATTCCTTACAATAAGTCCAAGGGATTTTAGGAAGGCATTACTATCCTGTTCTTCCATTTTGCATTCTTGTATTGCCCGGTCCACATGGGCAATCACCGTATTTAATTGTGCTCTCTTTTTTTCCAGCAAACGTCTCTGTTCCAACAACATATTTTCCCGACTGACATTTTCATACAACTGCAAAAAATCTGCAATCTGGTCCAAGGAAAAATCCAAGTATTTCATCAACTGGATTTTCTCCAACGTCTTTACAGCATCCTCTCCATATATGCGATAGCTGTTCTCTTCATTTCGCTCCGCAAAAAGTAAACCCTTACGTTCATAGACACGCAGCGTTTTTGTGGACACTCCGGCAAGCTGTGCCAGTTGTCCGATAGTATAGTGTTTGTTCATGATAATCCTCCTTATAAATATAAGGTTCCCGGGAACATTACTTTTGAAATAAATTATATATATCGCTCTGTTAATACTTGAAATTCCGGTTTGGTAACATAAGAGGCATAAGTAATTTTTTCCTTAAAATTCAATACCTTTTCAAAACGATACCTTAAAACCGGGGAACTAATGTAATCCAGCACCCTTTCTTTGGGCACCCAGAAAACCTCACTGGATTCTTCAGATGTACGGCACTCCCCACTTTCATACTCACAAATGAAATCAAACATCACCTTGGTAGGAACAGTGGTAACACCATCATAATATGTATACTTGCCCACATTGGAGTACACGGCACAAAGACATTTCACTTTTGCCTTAATACCACTTTCCTCCATGATTTCCCGCAAAACACCCGTTTCCAAGTCTTCGCCTTCTTCAATTTGTCCCCCTGTAGCATCATAACCGCGATTAAGGGTTTTAATAATCAGAATATTACCTTCCTTGTCAAAAACATAGCCTGCAGCGGCAACAATATGGGTTGGAAATGCCATAACAGATACCTCCTAATAATAAAATATATTAATGTGTTCCGATTAATCGTAATTTTACTATAAACCTTGTCCCTAGGGCAAGGTCAAGAAAAAAAAACAAAATTAGCGCTGAGAAAACACAACTGCTTTCTCAGCGCCTTTTTCGTCATACAAGGTTGAAAGTTTACTCAAACTCACTCTGACACATAACTTTCCATAACAAAATTCATATCTGAACTCATTTTATCAATCTTCATACGATCAGATGTCAGCCCAATCAAATAAAACACTTCATCCCCCTTATAATATACCGCATTTATGGCACCATACCCCTCTGTACCTCCTAAATGAAATAATAATCCGTCTTCAGGAACCTGCCAACCACAAGCATACCCATGCCTGGGTGTTTTCATAAATGCAAGTTGTGTTTCATCAAGAATTCCTCCCTGCATCAACTCTCTGTCAAACAATAACAGATCACAAACATTAGAATGTATATCACCTGCACCTCTAGCCATCTTGCCGCACTTTGTATAAACTGCCTCTCCACCATGCACCGGCACACTGGTCAGATTTCCGGTTTCGGTACAAGTTGAGTTTTCCATCTTACAAATTTCAAATATATGCTGCTTTATATATTCCTCATAACTTCCCCCTGTTACCTGCTCTAAAATATGTGCTAACAATATATAGTTGGTATTGGAGTAACTAAACATAGTTCCGGGAGCAAACATTAATTCTGTTTTGTGGAAATAATCCATAAAAATTTCATCATCCATCTCTCCGGTAAATATTATTTCCCGTTCTTCGAAAATATCCTTGCCTTCCTCTCTGCAACTTTGAAAAAACAGCATGGAATTCCCTGTTAAACAGGGGATTCCGGAATCCATATGTAATAAATTATCAATTGTTACTTTGTCTGCCTCCGGATATTCAGGAAAGAATTTATCCAAGGTATCTGTCGTCTGTATTTTTCCATCTTCGATAAGTTGTAATATCGCTGCCGCCATAAAAGTT
>JAZNGC010000008.1:0-2028 GCA_045589155.1 Lachnospiraceae bacterium | reverse complement strand
TTTATTTGCAATCGGAAATGCATACGAAAATAATCAGGCAATGCAGAATAATAATTTGCAGTGTCTTAATTTTGTATGTAAATAGTCCGGTTACGAAGAAAAATAAGCATTCAGAAACATAATATTTCGTATAGTTGTTTTTGACCACTTATTCTTTCGGATAGGTGGTCTTTTTAATTCATCAGGGCCCGGTGAATATATTAAATTTACAAAAGGAGAAAGAAATGAAAACACCTGTTTTAGAAACTGAAAGAATGATATTAAGACCTATAACTGTGGCAGATGCCGGTGACATATTTGAGAGATGGACTGCTGATGAGCGGGTTTCCAAGTATGTTAAGTGGTGCACACATCGTTCTGTCGAAGATACGATAGAATGGATTGAGATGGAAGAAACCGGTATTTTAAGTGATGACACTTATACCTGGGGATTTACGCTTAAAAGTAACGGATACTTATTTGGCAGTGGCGGTCTTTGCTTTAATGATGAAGAAGGCATTTTTGAACTGGGTTATAATATTATGCATGAATATTGGAATCAGGGATATGCATCAGAGGCGGCAAAGGCAATTCTGGAATTTGCAATTAAGGAATTGAATCAAAGAGAATTCGTAGCATGGCATGCGGTAGATAACCCTGCATCCGGAAAAGTAATGGAAAAATGCGGATTTGTCTATGAAAAAAATGAAGTACACACTAAGTTTGACGGTGTGACATCTTGGGAAACCAAAAAATACAGACTGGTAATTAAATAGTGGAGGTAACAATTATGCGAGTAGGTATTATATGTGCAGGGGATATGGAGTTGGCCCCTTTTTTGCCAATAATAGAAGGTTGTAAAATAACAGAAAAAGCAATGCTGAAATTTTATGAGGGAACCATCAGAGATATTGAAGTTGTTGTATTATTTTCCGGTGTATGTAAAGTTAACGCGGCTATTGCGGCGCAAATACTAATTGATACATATCGCGTGGACAGTATTATTAATGCAGGCGTAGCAGGTGGAATGAGTTCTGAACTTGATATATTCGATACCGCTATTTCTACAGAGATTGCATATCATGATGTAGCTGCGGAGGTTTTAACAGAATTTCATCCCTGGCTGGAAACCGTATTTTTCAAGGCGGATAGTGAGTTGATTGAACTGTCAAAGAAGGCAGTAGAAAAGATGGAACGTTCTTACAAAGTCTTTTGGGGACGGATGGTAACAGGCGAGGCATTTATAACGGATGACGGACGACAAGAAATTAATGAACAGTTCCGTCCTTTAACGGTGGATATGGAGACAGCAAGTATTGCACATGTATGTCATGTAAACAAGATACCTTTTATTGCTATCAGAAGTGTGACAGATACGGAGACACACAGCGGCGGGGAATATTTTGAAGAGAACTGTGAAAAGGCATCAATTATTGCGAAAGATATTACAGTGGCGTTGTTAGAAGAGATTGGTAGCCGATAAGATACTCGTTATAATATTTTGTCATACCCCTTCAGAATACTTCATACAATGTAAAAAAGTATTCTGAGGGGTTTCTTTTGAGAGACTATATTGAAGAGCGTGCCATGAGCATTGCTAATTATATTATCGACAATAATGCTACCGTGAGACAAACCGCCAAGGCTTTTGGCGTGAGCAAATCCACCGTACATGTGGAGGTAACAACATAGAATGGTTTAGAAGTAAGGTTGTTTGGGTGGTTGAATAAGGATAATGTAGGGCACTTTCAGATGGAAATTTGGGAGTGTTTTTGTTTTGGTGAAAAGTGGTTTGATTTAAAAGAATGCATCTTGACTATATTGAAGTTCTATTATATAATCTATAACCGACAGGTTGTCGGTGTGGATGAAAGAAGGTGTCGTAGTGGGTAATGGTAAAGAAGCAGAAGTGAGGAAAAAAGAGATACTTGATGTGGCGGAAGAGTTATTTACAGCAAAAGGATATGATAGTACCAGCACAACGGATATTTTGGAGAGAGTTGGAATTGCAAGGGGGACACTATATTATCATTTTAAGTCAAAAGAAGA
>JAZNGC010000007.1:0-2507 GCA_045589155.1 Lachnospiraceae bacterium | reverse complement strand
TTATATGCTGGACCTTGGAGCAGTAGGCAAAGGAATGGCATGTGATAGGATTTTGGCACTGTTAGAAGATGAGATGGCACCGCTTTCTGCCACAGACCCTATCAGTGAACGGGCCACGGTGCAAGGGGCTGTGATTTCCCTTGGAGGAAATATATTAACCTACGGAACAAAGCCGGATGGCAGTGCATGGAAGGTGGGCATTGTGGACCCTTTTCAACCGGACACTTATCTTGGTACGTTGACCTTGACCGGGACGAATTTTGTCACCACCTCCGGTGACTATGAACGATATGTGGAGATAGATGGGGTCCGTTACCATCATATTATAGATCCGTCTACCGGTTATCCCGCAGACAGCGGTATCCGTAGTGTCACCATTGTGTCGGATAATGGTTTGCTTGGAGATGCCCTTTCTACGGCATGCTTTGTTTTAGGGCAGGAAAAGGCTTTGGAACTGGCGAAAAAGTATGAAGCGGAAATCCTGATTGTGACAAAGACGGGAGACCTTGTCATGTCAGAGGGAATGACCAAAATATTGTCGATAAAAAAATAGTCGTTTTACGGAGTTTTTTGTTAACGTTTAAATTGTTATGTGATAAAATGCAAGTGTAAGACAATCTTGTTTTTGGGAGGAAAAGATGCTTATGAAATTGAGAAAAAGATTATTGTTGCTTGGTGCGGTTCTGACACTGGTTTGTTTTAGTTTCGCAGCATGTGGTGATTCCGATAATGGAGATAAAGGAAACCGGGAAGAGTACCAAGATGAAAATCAGGGAGGAAACCGGGAAGAGGATGCCGGTGGAATGGGTGACCAGTCCGTGGAACTGGATGAGAACGGAATTCCTTACTATGACATTCCTAAGGTTACCGTGGACGAAAACGGTGTGGCAAGCTGGCAACCTATGATTGCTGCAAAAGAATATGAGATTGACTTTGCGTTTGAAATGAATGGAAATGCCGGCGAATATGTAGCTGTTGCACCCAGCGAAACGACTACAGAGACGTCTGTGCAAATACCGAAAGGTTTATGCCTGATGGTAAGGGCTATTTATGAAAATGGCCGTTTTAGTGATACTGCCATTTCAGAATATTACGGAGAGGCTATTACTACTAACGCCCAGTGGGATGCGATGAATGGTATCGGAAATCAGGAGGAAGAGCCTACATACAATCCCGATGGCGGTGATACACCCGGTCAGCCTGAAGAAGTAGTATCACTTGTTTCTGTAGATAAAAATGGCGTTGCTTCCTGGGAAAAGGTGCAGGGCGCTGTTGAATATGAGATTGAGTATTTGCTACAAAATCCTGATAGCATGGTATGTACGTTGATTGATTACACCAAAGGGAATCAGATACAGATTCCGGAAGGCTATGCCCTTAACATATGGGCGATAATGGCGGACGGCAGTCGAAGTAATATAGGCATGACAGCATTTAGCGGAGAGGCGTCCAGAACCAGGGATCCCCGGTTTGATTTTGATGTGGATTGGAACAATATGCTTCGTTGGGATTTGATTGCCAATCTGGATGTGGACAGTCTGCAGACAAAAGCAGATGGTAGTCTTTATTTTGAAGCCACTGCACCGAATGGCGGGAAAATGCGCTTTTGGGCAGAAGATGTGACTTTGAAAGAGGGCGGAATTGTTTTCGAACGCACCGGACGGATTACCGCACTGGATCCCATTGGCCGCATCTATGCATATCGGACTAAGGTCTCAGAGGCAGAATATGCCACAGACACTTTTTGTATGTATGGTGGATATTGTATTGATGACAATACGCACTTGGAAAATATAGACAGAATGTTAGCTACTCCCGGTATGAGTATGCCTATTTCTCAAAATGACTATGAGACAGTCTTGGATAACATGGCCTACTTCCAACCAAATTATATAGGTTTTGCAGCATTACCCTTTGATTATCCGTCATCGGATGCAAAGAATAAGGGAAAATTCACTTTAAATGAATTATGGGTATATTATGATGATAGTTCCTATCAGACCCCCATCAGTGAGATTGCTTTTTATGAATACGAATACGGATGGCATTTGGAAGGAGCAGATTACATGGTGGAGAAGGAACTGCCTTATTTGCCGGAGATAAAGCAAATGGTCTTTTCCTTGGCGGTCATTCCTGAAATCGAGAATTTGAATCACCCTTGGAGCACAGATGACAGAAGACAATTACACGCTAATTTTATTAACGGCTCTACGAATAATCTGTTTGAAATCGGTGATTTAAAGGATGCAAACGGAAAGGTATTGGACAAGCAAACGGCTAAGGTTTATGAGGGCACTACCTTGGAGGTTACACTTGGAAAATACACCAAAGATGTGAAATTAGATGTGATAAAAGAATTTACGGGTGCAAAAACCATGCATGACTTAGTTCCTAATGAGTATCCGGAAACAATAGGAACGCTGAATGTTGTGGTAGTTCCTATCGGCTGGCAGGATGAACAGGAACGTGCAAATCCGGAGGCGTATGCTGAGATTCAAAGCACGATG
>JAZNGC010000006.1:0-64414 GCA_045589155.1 Lachnospiraceae bacterium | reverse complement strand
CAGATTGGTGCGGAACGGGAAAGAGAGTCTACCTGGTTTAAGGGCTATAACGAAAAGTTCTTCTTTGACAGAGGAGTACTTTATCAGCATCTTTACGGTGTGTTGAAAAAGCCTATGGCTTACCGTTTTTTGTTAAAACATAAAGGAAAAGCCTTTGATGAGATATCCATGAAAGAAGCATGGAAGATTATGTGTAGGGGAATGAAGGAGGCGGCTAAATAATGGCACCTATGTTCAGTATTATTGTGGTGTCCTTAAATGCGGGTGAGAAACTTGCGGCAACCATTGAGAGTATCCGGAAACAGACTTTTACGGATTACGAGGTTGTTGTGAAGGACGGCGGTTCCACAGACGGGAGCATTGAAGGGTTAAAACAGCGGATGCTCGCCTTTGAAACCGGGATGAAAACCCGGATTAGACTTGTGGAAGAAAAAGACAGCAGTATTTATGATGGAATGAATCAGGCAGTAAAGCAGGCAACCGGAAGATATCTCTATTTCCTAAACTGCGGCGATTATTTTTATGATGAGAGAGTTCTGGAGAATATAGCAGAGGAAATAAAGGCGGATAAAAAAGGGGCTCTCATTTTCTACGGGGATATCTTTGATGCCCTGCGGGGGAATGTAGTGGCATCCAATCCAAAGATAAACGGATTTGCCTGTTACCGCAATGTTCCCTGTCATCAGGCCTGTATTTACGATAAAAGGCTTTTTGAAAAACGTGGGTATGAACCGAAATACCGTGTAAGGGCAGATTATGAGCACTTTTTATACAGTTTTTATGAGGAGAAGGCTAAACCGGCTTATATCCCTGTGGTGTTGGCGTCCTATGAAGGAGGCGGCTTTTCAGAAACAAAAGAAAACCGTAAAAAGTCAGCATTGGAGCATAAAGAAATTACTTCGCGTTATATGAGTGTAAGTGCCAGATTAAGTTACCGGACTGCACTTCTGCTGACACTGGCTCCTCTTCGGACCAAGATGGCGGAAAGTCCCAAGCTGGCAGGTGTTTATAATAAGCTAAAGGATATGATTTACGGCAAGAAATAATGGAGTAACCAAATATGGCAGTGTATTTGACCTTAACGGTGTTGGTAGTGGTGTTAGGGCTGCTGGCAAATAACCGTGATTATGTAAAACTGCATATTGAACCGGGACAAGGGGCATTTTGTCCGGGGAGCAGACTGACCAGGCAGCAGGTTTTTAATATTGTGGTTATGGTGGCGATTTTTGCGTTGCTGGCCGGAGTGTCTGCATGCCGTATTGCAGTGGGGAATGACTACTGGGTATACCGTTACCAGTTCAATCTCATTATGCAGGGGCGGCATGTATCCTATGAGCCCGGGTTTAATCTGGTAGTATGGATCATCCAGAGTATTTTCGGATACGACAATTACCTGCCGGTGTTTGGATTTTTCTCTATTGCTACTTGTTTCTTTTTGGTGAAGGCGCTTTATGACCAGGCGGAGGTCATGTGGGCAAGTGTGTTTTTGTTGATGACAGGCGGATATTATTTTTCCAGCCTGAATTCCATCCGCTATTACTTTGTGTTGTCCATTGCCCTTTATGCCATGAAGTATGTGCTTCAGAAAAGATATTTGATTTTTATTGCCTGGATTGTTTTTGCGGCATTTTTCCATAAATCCATACTGGTGGTGATTCCCATCTATCTGTTTGCCAGATGGCTTTCGGATAGGGAAATCCGTAAGTGGATGTATGTGGTGGCAGGCGTCTTCTTGGTGAGTCTGGTAGTGTTTAGGGATTTGTACAGAGAAATTATTTTCCTGTTTTATCCCTTTTATGAAGGCTCAGCCTTTGATGTGATTGATATCTCTTATACGAATATTGCAAAATGTGCAGGGGTGCTGTTCTTGTGCTTTTTGTTCTATAAAACAACCATTAAAGACAGTCAGCAAAACCGGTTTTATTTCTTCCTGAACCTGGCAGGAGCAGCGGTGTACACCTTTGGTTCTTTTATTCCGGAGGTATCCCGAATCGGTTATTACATGATCGTTACCCAGATTTTTTTGCTTCCCGGTGTGTTGATCCGTATCCCTGATAAGAAATGGCGGATTTTCTGGTCGGTAGGCGTAGCTGTGGCTTTTCTCTTATATTTTGGTTTATTCTTACATTCGGCATATGACATTAATCTTAGATTGTTGCCGTACTTGAACTGGATTTTTAACTGAAAAGGAGTATAGAATGAGAATTCTTTGGGTGTGTAATATTGTGTTACCTGTGGTAGCAAAGCATCTGAATATGGAAGTGAGTAACAAGGAGGGTTGGCTTACCGGGCTTTCCCAGCAGATTTTGAAAAAGGGTGAGAGTAATGAGATTACTTTGGCGGTAGCCTGTCCTATTCCGGAGGGAGAACCAGGGTTTAAGTGTGAGGTTCTCGCATATGGAAAAACTTTGTTAAGTTACGGTTTTTGTGAGGATGTGTCTCATCCGGAGAATTATTCGGAGCAGCTGGAGTTACAGATAAAAGAGATTATTGAAGACTTTAAACCGGATGTGGTGCATTGCTTTGGCACGGAGTTTGGTCACACGCTGGCAGTGTCCAAAGTGTGCCCGAAAGAAAAGGTTTTAGTGGGAATCCAGGGGTTGTGTAAGCTTTATGCAGAGGCGTATCTGGCTGATTTGCCGGAAAAGGTAATCCGAAGAGTAACTCTGCGGGATTTCTTGAAAAAGGATAGTATTTCCCTGCAAAAGGAGAAATTTATTGTCCGGGGAAAACGGGAAGTGGAAGTGCTTTGCGGCATCGGTAATGTAACCGGAAGGACCTGGATTGATAAAGCATTTAGTTTGGAGTGTAACGGGGAACTAAAGTATTTCTTTATGAATGAAACCCTGCGTAGCAGTTTTTATGAGGGACAGTGGGAACGGTCCAAATGCGAGAAATATAGTATGTTTTTGAGTCAGGGGGATTACCCCATCAAAGGACTGCATTATATGTTAAAGGCCATGCCGGATATTTTGGAACAATACCCGGAGGCAAAGGTTTATGTGGCAGGAAACAGTATTGTCAGATATGGAAGCCTTAAGAACCGTTTGAAAGTATCCTCCTACGGAAAATATATTATGAAATTAATCAGGGATTACGGCTTGGAAGACAAGGTAATCTTTTTGGGAAGATTAAATGAGCAGGAAATGAAGGCAAGTCTGCTAAAAAGCAATCTGTTTGTATGTCCTTCGGTTATTGAAAACTCGCCCAATTCCCTTGGTGAGGCAATGCTTCTTGGTGTTCCCTGTGTGACGGCTATGGTAGGCGGAATTAAGTCTATTTTTGAAGAAGGAAAAGATGGCATCGGTTACCCCGGCTATGGAGCTCCGGATTACCGTGACGAGGCAGATAAGGAGAGCGCACAGGCGAAAAAACTGGCCGCTGCAGTTTGCCGGATGTTTGGACATGAAGAGAACATGTTGGAATATACCCGTTCGGCAAAGGCCCATGCAGAGATTACCCATGATGGCGTGAAGAATTATGAGAGACTGGTTGAGATTTATAAAGAGATGGCGGGAAATTAAGAAATGAAAGTTACGTTTGTATCGAATTATATCAATCATCATCAGATACCCTTTAGTAATGCGATGTATGCTAAATTGGGAGACGATTATAGATTTGTCCAGATGGAGCCTATGGAGGAAGAGAGAATCCGCATGGGCTGGAGTGCAGATGTGGCTGCACTGGGATATGTGGTGCTGGGGTATGAAAATCCCGGGGAAGCAGAGAAACTGATTATGGAAAGTGATATCATAATCTGGGGCGGCACCGAGGACGAGACCCTTTTGAAACCAAGACTGGATGCCGGAAAGCCGGTTATCCGTTACAGCGAGAGATTGTATAAGACCGGTCAGTGGAAAGCAATTTCCCCAAGGGGACTACGTAAAAAATACCATGACCATACAAAATATCGGAAGAGCCCGGTCTATCTTCTCTGTTCGGGAGCCTATGTTTCTTCTGACTTTCACATTGTACGGGCTTATCCCGGGAAAATGCTGAAATGGGGATATTTCCCGGAGACAAAGCACTACGATGTGGATAAGTTAATGAGTGAAAAGTGCGGAAGAACAGAAGGTGGAAAGAAGGAACTTTTGTGGGCAGCCAGATTCATCGATTGGAAACATCCTGAGATGGTGGTAGAGTTGGCTAAGCTGCTGAAAGCACAGAGGGCTGATTTTCACATTACCATGATCGGTGGAGGGGAATTAGAGCCTGTCATCCGAAAAGAGATCGAAGAAAAAAACTTACAGGACGTGCTGACCCTGGCAGGGTACAAAGCCCCGGAAGAAGTACGGGCATATATGGAAAAGGCGGATATTTATCTGATAACCAGCGACCGTCAGGAGGGCTGGGGTGCAGTGGCGAATGAAGCCATGAATAGCGGCTGCGCAGTGGTTTCAAACCATATGATTGGTGCGGCCCCTTACCTGATAAAGCAGGGTGAAAACGGATTCATGTACAGTGACGGCAATCTGAAGGAGTTGTCTGAAAAGGTGAGTCTGTTGCTGGGCGATGACGGGCTGCGTGACAAGATAGGAAGGGCAGCTTATGAAACCATTACGACCGAATGGAATGCGGAAGTGGCTGCTGACCGCGTGATGAGCATTGCGGAGGACATAGTGCAGGGAAAACCGGTGGGCTACAAATGGACAAGCGGTCCCGGCAGTGAGGCGGTAATTTTACGGGAGAGTAAAATATGGAAAGACCTTTAATCAGTGTGATTATACCGATTTACAACATAAAAGAATATTTAGAGCGCTGTGTGCTTTCCGTATGCAATCAGACCTATGATAATCTGGAAATTATTCTGGTAGACGATGGGTCCACGGACGGGACAGAGAAACTTTGTGATGAACTGGCTCTGAGGGATAAAAGGATCCGTGTCTTTCACAAGGAAAACGGTGGTTCTTCAACAGCCCGGAACTTAGGGATTGAGAATGCAACCGGCATGTACTATGGTTTTGTGGACAGTGATGATTATGTGTCCGAGGATATGTACAGGCTTTTGGTGGACGCTATACTGAAGAATTGTGCAGAAATTGCCCAGGTGGGGCGGGAGGAGATTGACGAAGAAGGAAACAAGCTTCCCAATATTTGTGAACCGCCAAAACACGAGACTTTTCTTCCGGCAGTGGATTTTATCACCGAACTTTTGATGCACCGGGGAGACTGCTCCTTCTGTACGAAGCTTGTGTCGGCTAAATTGTTTGAGGGCAGGAGATTTCCTGTAGGGGAGCTTAATGAAGATTTTAAATTATTGATGCATATGCTTCAGGAAACCGGTGGCGTTGTTTCTTTGCCACAGCAGGCATACCATGTGTTTTACCGTATGGGAAGTAATACCAGAAAAAAAGATAAGGATGCTTTTTCCAGGGTGTATTACGATAATGTGAACAATGCAGATATGGCCTTGGAGTTGGTAAAAAAGATGGAGGGCATCGATGAAGCCCGGAAAACAGAACTTGTAAAAATAGCGGAACGTTTTGGACTGTTCCAGCGTATGGACTATTTGCTTCATATTCCCATTTCTAAAATGGAAAAGAACAATGAAGAGTACAGAGCAGTGTGTAGGTATGTAAAGAAACACTGGTTTAAGATAATTCGAAACCCTTATCTTACGGGAAAAAATAAGATATACCTGACTTTGTTTGCGGTAGCACCCAAGGGGGTCCGTGTGATGCACAGCAAATGGAAAGGGTTGTAATAGTGGAGGCTATGATATGGATAAAATTGCGGTTTTAATTCCCTGCTATAATGAAGAGAAAACCATCGGAAAGGTTGTGGCGGATACAAAGGAAGCGCTTCCTGAGGCGGTAATCTATGTGTACGACAACAATTCCACAGATAAAACGGTGGAGATTGCCGAGGCGGCAGGTGCAATTGTACGGCATGAATATAAGCAGGGAAAGGGTAATGTTATCAGAAGAATGTTCCGTGAAATTGATGCGGAGTGTTATCTGATGATAGACGGAGATGATACCTATCCTTTGCAGAATGCACCGGAAATGGTGGATTTGGTATTGAATCACCAGGCGGATATGGTAGTGGGAGACAGACTTTCCTCCACCTATTTTACGGAAAACAAGCGTCCGTTCCATAATTTTGGCAACAGTCTGGTACGGTATAGTATCAATAAATTGTTCGGTTCCAATATCAAAGATATTATGACCGGATACCGTGCTTTTAATTATAAATTTGTAAAGACGTTTCCTGTCATCTCCGCCGGTTTTGAGATAGAAACGGAAATGACCATCCATGCAGTGAATTATAAAATGCAGGTGGAAAATGTGGTGGTGGATTACCGTGACAGACCGGAAGGAAGTGAATCAAAGCTGAATACCTTCAGCGACGGCTTTAAGGTGCTCCGTAAGATATTCCAATTGTTTAAAAACTACAAGCCTTTGGGTTTCTTTGGGATTATCAGTCTGCTCCTGGTTTTGGTGGCGGCACTGTTCTTTACACCCATATTAATTGAGTATATAAAGACCGGTCTGGTGCCTAAATTCCCGACCCTTATAGTCTGTGGATTTATGGTATTGGCGGCAATCCAGTCTTTCTTCTCGGGAATGATTTTGTCCCAGCTCGCAGCGAAAGAGAGAAGAGAGTTTGAAGGAAGATTGATTCAGACAGAAGACACATATAAGAGATGTAAGGGCGGAAAATAATGCAGAAAAAATATAGTGATGGTAAGATATATCTGCGTCCCATGACCTATGAGGATACGGATTTGATTGTAAAGTGGCGCAATCAGGATGAGGTTCGTAAAAACTTTATTTATCAGGAATTGTTTACAAAAGATTCCCATGAAAATTGGATCAGAACCATGGTGGAACCGGGAAAGGTTGTGCAGATGGTAATCTGTGAAGAAGGAACGGATACTCCTTTCGGGTCTGTATATATCCGTGACATAGACCATGTTCACCATAAGGGAGAGTATGGGATATTCATAGGAGAAAATGATGCCAGAGGCCGGGGAGTGGGAACAGCGGCGGCGAAGCTGATGTTATGCTACGGGTTTGAAGAATTGTCTTTGCATAAAATCTTTTTGAGAGTGTTTGCAGACAACCCCCGGGCAATCAGAAGTTATGAGAAGGCCGGATTTGTGCAGGAAGCTTACCTGAAGGATGAGGTTTGTATTGACGGAAAATACCGGGATATGCTGCTGATGGCAGTAATAGGAGAGAAAGAGATATGAAAAAAGTTAGCTTTGTAATTCCTTGTTACCGTTCGGAAAAAACAGTGGGTCATGTGGTGACTGAGATTGAAGAAACCATGAATGCAATGAATAAATATGAGTATGAGATTGTGCTTATAAATGACTGCTCGCCGGACGGAACCTTTAATACCATTAGAAGTTTGTGTGCAGAGAAAAAGTACGTAAAAGGTATTAATTTTGCCAGAAATTTCGGACAGCATTCTGCACTTATGGCGGGGCTGCGTCATTCGGATGGAGACTATGTGGTATGTCTGGATGATGATGGACAGACCCCTGCGGATGAAGTGGGGAAACTCTTGGACAAGCTTGAGGAAGGCTACGATGCGGTATATGCCAGTTATGCACATAAACAGCATTCCCTGTTCCGCAATATGGGAAGCAGGGTAAATGACTGGATGACAAGAGTGATGCTTGGAAAACCCAGGGAACTTCAGGTGTCCAGTTATTTTGCGGTTCAAAGTTTCATCGTAGAGGATATGATAAAATACGAAAATTCATACCCTTATGTAATTGGTCTGGTGCTCCGTGCTACCAAAAATGTAGTAAATGTTCCTGTAAATCACAGGGAACGTGAAGAGGGCCGATCCGGTTATACTATGAAGAAACTGTTGGCTCTTTGGCTAAACGGATTTACCGCTTTTTCCGTATTACCTTTAAGATTGGCAACTACCATTGGTGTAGGTTGTGCCGGACTCGGGTTTGTCTATGGAATTTATACTATTGTGAAGAAGTTTATTAACCCGGAAGTGCCCATGGGATTCAGTTCTGTCATGGCTGCACTGGTATTCTTCGGCGGTATGATTATGGTAATGCTTGGCCTGGTAGGCGAGTATATTGGAAGAATTTATATCAGCATGAACAATTCTCCCCAGTATGTAATCAGGGAGAGAATTAATGTGGAGAAAAAAGAGGTCTAGATTCCGGAGGAATGTTATCTGTGATAAAAGGTATTAAATTACCCCAGTGGGCAATAAAATATCAAAACTTAATAAAGGCGCTGGTGATGATGTTTTTGCCCTTGGTATGTTGCATTGTTACGTGTGCGTTGGATGGAAAGGGGCTTGGATCAATCTATGGTCCTTCTTCCACTTGGAATGATGAGCTTTTTTACTACAAACAGGTAGAAGCTATTTTGCAGTATGGATTCCCTCAGGGAAACTTTGGTTTTAATGAAAGCCAGGCTCTGATGGGAGGTTTTGCGGCATGGAGTCCGATTGTTTTGTTGCCCTGGATATTGTGGGGCGCGGTTTTTGGTTGGAATTTTATGTCCCCCATTTATTGCAATATTTTTGTGATGATGCTGGCAGTATTTTTGTTTGTTTATCTGGTCCGGCCTAATTTCAGGCAATGTCTGATTCTTACTGTTTTGTATGCGGCGTTTACGCCTATGACAAGATATATATTGTCGTATATGTCGGAAGCATTCTTTTTTGCCATGGTAGTGATAATGCTTTCCTTTGTGCTTGCTTACAGCAGGGAAGAAAAACTTTGGAAATTGATTGCGATGACAGTGTTTGGAGCGTTTATGACACTGATGCGTCCCTATCTGATTTTGTTTTTGGTATTTCCTGTTTGGTTTTGGTTTAAAAAGAACCGGCTCTGGGGAAGTGTACTTATGGTGGGAGTACTGGGAGTAACCGCAGTTTTCTACTGGGCTGTAAGTCATTATTTGACGGCTGCTTATTTCCACCCTATATATGACACTACCTTTATCAAAACCTTTTTAAACAGTGGAATATGGGAAGGGATAAAATTTACGCTGCATAAGCTCCTTACCATGGGTAGAACTGTATATGGAATGATTGTGGAAGGCTTTAGAAGCGGATATTATACAGGAACCCAGTTTGCCGGATTTTCCCTGCTTATGCTGATTTTGTGGGGACAGGCGTTTGTGGATTTTCGGAAAAAGAAGTGGCAGCAGTTTCAGATTTATTTCCCTTTGGCAGTATGCTTTTTGGGGATTTTGACGGCTGTGATTTTAATGTATCAGCCATCTCAGGGCGGAAGACATTTGCTTACCTTTGGTGTTTTGGGCATTTTTGTGCTATCCGTTATGGAGACAAAATTTTACCGGAAAGGGATTTTAACCGCTGCGGTGTTCGCCTATCTGTTTATGGTGATGGCGGCGGATGCAGAGGAGCAGCAGATTCCCTATAGGGCAGAAGAAAGAGTGGCTGCTGTGGAGTGCTGGAAAGAAACATTGGCAGAGAAGATTGACTTGGATACAGAGAATGCTCCTACCTTTGACAATGTGATTATCTGGACGGTTTCCGATAAGGTGGAAGGACAGACGAAATTTACCAACTGGCAGGAACTGTATGCGGCTCCTGCAGGAATGGGAATCAGTTGTTGCTACGAAGATTACGTGACTGCTAATCTTCACAGCTTAAAGAGTAAATATGTAGCTGTACCGGTGGAGGGAGATTTGGACGCAGCCTGTAAGGAAGCCGGATATGCGGAACTGGGAAGAAGCGGCGATGTGGTAATCTATCGGTTAAGATAAGTTCATTTGGTTCGGGATTAAATTCTTATAAAGTTAAAGAGCAGATTTGAGAAATCTGCTCTTTTTTGATGTTGCGCTTGGTTTTTGGAAGCGACACCGTTATAGGTCGCGTCTACCCATAAGAACGCTAGATGCTTGTTTGGGATGAAAAAAGATGCATTATGTAAACCTATTTTTAAACTTTATCTACCCTTTAAGTCCGCAATGGGCTTTAAGGGTAGATAAAATAACAAAAAATCAATGGAAATGAAGAAAAAATGAGGAAAATTGTCATGCCATTAGCATGGAAACTGCTTGTTAGGGTAGAAAATGAGTCAATTTGGTTTACATAAATTCGAATTTTATCTACCCTATAAAGTCTTTTTAGTGCTTAAGGGTAGAGACAACAAACAAGTTCACGATGCGTCCGGCGTAGAAAAAGTCTATATTATAAAAATCAGCCGTCCATTCAAAATGAATGGACGGCTTAACTTAATAAATGCGTCATATATTGGCTCTACACATTAAATTTCATCATAAAGTAGGAGTCGCCTTCTAAAAGTCTGGAAAAGAAAACGATGCCGCAATAGGTCTGATAATATAGCACAAGACCTCCTACAAAAAACATTGCCCGGTACAGCCATTTTATCTTAACATTGGAGGCGGTTTTGCTGTTCTGCCACAGCTTCAGCCATTTTACGAAGCTTACCACAAAGATGTAGAAGATGGCGATGAAATAGCCCCAAAGGAAGTTTCCGTGTCTGGCGCGGCTTCCTGTTTCGCAGAGAAGCAAAGCCTCCAGAAAACCAATCAAAGTCATCAGCCAGGCAAAACCGAAATGTTTATCCTTAAAAAGTTCAAGAATGGAAAATACTAAAATAGTAAGTGGGAATGCGATGGAACAAAGCACCGCAATTTTCGGGGTCTCCGCATGGAGGGAGAAGGTAAACCAGGGATCGATGGTAAAGCCTTGCTCTGTGCTGTCTCCAAACAGTACGGAGTTTTGCCAAAGCATAACACCGCAAGCCGGGAGAACGGAACAACCAAAAATGAAAATTTGTTTAAATGGCACTTTATGGAACAAATCCCATAAAAGTTTCAGTGCCATTGCAGGTGCAAATACGGTGAGGAAGCTGGGTTTGATGCCGGTGGTGATAACCAGTGCCAGACAAAAGCCCAGCCAGTGTTTCCACTCTATTTTTTTTGCATAATTTTTTTCGATTTCAAGGAAAAGTAAGATGGCAATCAGAGCCCCCGGCTTCATAAACAGATAGGTGGAGTTGTGCCATACATTTCCGGATTGATAGCTGACATAGCGGTACGCGCCGATTCTTGCCCAGAAAAAGGGCATTACCATGTTTAGTATCATGGCACCGCCCAAGGTAAGAGCGGTGATTTTTTCCTTGGACAGGAAAACCCGGAGCAACTTCTCAGTCAAAAGAACTGCAAGGATAGCCATTGCCATCAGGGTGACTGCCACTAAAATTGTATTTCCGGGAGTCAGGAAGTTTAAAAACAGATAAATATATGCGGTGAAGCTGTAAAGCCAGCCGTCATTTAAAATCATATTCAGGTGGTCCGGAAGGTCTGAGTCGAAAAGAATGACATCCGTTCCTAAGGGTCGCAGGGACTGCATGTAAAACAGATACAGACATGCGGCTCCGTATATGGCAACCAGTGCCCAGCAAAAGGGAAGTGCACTTTTTTTAAAGACTTTATTTGTTGATTCCATAGGGGACTCCTTTGGCTTAGTTTTAAAAATATTATATAGTAACGAAGCGGGGAAAACAAGAGTAAAAGGTTTTGCCTTTTGATAGTAAAAATGGTATAATATCAATTAACTATGGGTATTTTTTAGGAAATGAAAAATCGGGTAGTGTAAAAAGGGACGGCTGCGGGAGAATAACAAGACATGATTAAGATTTTAAAGAAAATGAATGTCCTTCTGGACAAAAAGCAAAAGAGAACCATGGTGCTTTTAGTGTTCATGATGATTGTAGGTGCGGTGCTCCAGGTTGCGGGCGTGGGTATGATTGTGCCGGTAGTTAATGTGGTGATGGATGCGGACGCCATACAAAACAGTGATATGGTACGTACCTTGTATGAACTTCTGGGTGGTGGTTCCCAGACCAGATTTACAGTGATTATTATGCTCAGTCTGATCGGAATTTTTATCATCAAAAACGTATTTTTGTACTTCCAGCAGAAATTTATGTTTGCTTTTGTTTATACAAACCAGTTCAGAACCTCAGAGCGTATGATGAAAAACTATCTCCGCAGAGGATATGAATTTTACTTAAATGCGGATACGGCGGTGGTACAGAGAAATATCACTTCCGATGTGAATAATATGTATGCACTTATTTTATCCCTGCTTCAGCTGGTTTCCGATTGCATTATTTTCCTGTTCCTGGGTGTGTATTGCATGGCACAGGATGTGGTTATGACGGCGGTTCTGGCTACAGTTATGCTGCTTTTGTTGTGGGTTATTAAGAAAGTGTTAAAGCCCATTTTGGGAAAGGCCGGCAAGGAAAATCAGGATTACTACAGCGGTTTGTTTAAATGGATTTCCCAAACCGTACAGGGCATCAAGGAAGTTAAGATTACCGGGAAAGAAAAGTATTTTGTGGGTGAGTATGTAAAGTGCGGCGAAGGATATGTAAACGCAGTACAGAAATACAGCCTTTACAATAATATCCCCAAACTGTTTATTGAGACCTTCTGTGTAATGTGTATGATAGGTTACATGCTGGTGATGATTTTGCTGGGGGCAAAGTCTGAGGACATGATGCAAACATTGACTGCTTTTGCGGCAGCAGCATTGGTGCTTCTCCCTTGCGTAAACCGAATCAACAACCAGATTAACAACATTGCTTACTTTGAACCCTTCTTTATGGGGGTTACGGATAACCTGCAGGATGAAATCAGCGGGGAAAAGGTGGATATGTCTATCGTAGAAGAGGCCGGAGAAAAACTGCCGGTGAAAGAAAAGATAGAACTTAAGGATATTACCTATTCCTATCCCGGAACGGATAAACTGATTTTTGATCATGCAGAGATGGAAATTCCCGTGGGAGCGGCTGTGGGTATTGTGGGTACTTCCGGAGCGGGAAAAACCACAGTGGTAGATATTCTGCTTGGTCTTTTGGAGGTGAAAAGCGGGCATATCTATGCAGATGGTGTGGATGTAAAAGACCATTACAGGGCATGGCTGAAAAATGTAGGTTATATTCCACAGATGATTTTCATGTTGGATGATACCATTAAACATAATATTGCCTTCGGCGTTCCCGATGACCAGATTGATGAAAAACGTCTTTGGGAGGTTTTAAAAGAGGCACAGCTGGATGAATTTGTAAAAACTCTTCCCGAGGGTGTAGATACCGGTATCGGAGAGAGAGGAATCCGTCTTTCCGGCGGACAGAGGCAGCGTATCGGTATTGCAAGGGCGCTCTATGAGGACCCGGAAGTGCTGATATTGGACGAGGCCACCTCTGCACTGGATAATGATACAGAGGCGGCAATCATGGATTCCATTAACAGACTGCACGGTAAAAAGACTCTTGTGATTATTGCACACAGATTACAGACTATTGAAAAGTGCGACATGATTTACCGGGTGGAAAACGGAAAAGCGACTGTGGAGAGAAAATATGAGTAGTTTAGCAATCATTACTGCCCGTGGCGGCAGCAAGCGTATCCCACATAAAAATATCAAGGATTTTCTGGGAAAACCCATTATTGCCTATTCCATTAAGGCGGCGTTGGAAAGCGGTTGCTTTGATGAGGTAATGGTTTCCACGGATGATGCAAAAATTGCAGAAATCGCAAAGGAGTATGGCGCAAAAGTGCCGTTCTTTCGCAGTGCGGAAAATTCTGATGATTTTTCAACCACAAGAGATGTGGTAAAAGAGGTGTTAAAGCAATATGGAGAACAGGGCATGCAGTTTGATTATGCCTGCTGTATTTATCCTACGGCTCCCTTTATTACGGCTAAGCGGTTGCAGGAAAGTATGAAACTGCTTGAAGAGAAACAGGCGGATAGTGTATTTCCGGTGGTACAGTTTTCTTTTCCTCCCCAGAGAAGTATTGTTTTGGAAGAGGGGAAAGCAGCGTTTAAATGGCCGGAGTTTGCTCTTGCCAGGTCTCAGGACTTAGAACCCTTTTATCATGACTGCGGACAGTTTTATTGCATCGACGTAAAATCTTTTGCCGAGCAGGAACTTTTGGTAATGAAAAATACATATCCTGTGGTGCTGGATGAGATGGAAGTGCAGGATATTGACAACGAAACCGACTGGAAACTGGCGGAACTGAAATACCGTCTGATTAGGGAGAAGGATTCATGAATACATTCAAAATTGGGGATAGGATAATCGGAGAGGGTTATCCCGCATATATCATCGCCGAGATGTCTGCCAATCATTCCGGCAGCATTGAACGTGCAAAAGAGATTATCCGGGAAGCAAAGCGGTGTGGTGCGGATTGTGTTAAAATTCAAACCTACACGCCGGATACGATTACTATAGATTGTGACAATTCTTATTTTCATATAGGTGACGGAACCTGGGAAGGAGAAAATCTTTACGGACTTTATGGTAAGGCCTATACTCCCTGGGAATGGCAGCAGGAATTGAAGGAAGAGGCGGACAGAGTGGGGATTGATTTCTTTTCTACTCCTTTTGATAATTCTGCCACTGATTTTTTGGAGGAAATCGGCACTGAATTTTACAAGATAGCCTCTTTTGAAATGGTAGATATACCCTTGCTGAAATATGTGGCATCGAAGGGAAAACCTATTATTATGTCAACCGGAATGGGTTCTTTGGAAGAGATTGAAGAAGCGGTGGAAGCGATTTATTCCACGGGGAATAAGCAGTTGGCGCTCCTTAAATGCAGCAGCGCATATCCGGCGATTTCTGATCAGATGAATTTAAAAACTATGGTGGATATCAAGGAACGATTTGGACTTCCGGTGGGGCTTTCCGATCATTCTATGGGACATATCGGTGCGGCTACAGCAGTGGCAATGGGTGCTAATATTATAGAGAAACACTTCTGTATCAGCAGAGAGATTGAAAATCCGGATGCCTCTTTTTCTATGGAGCCGGCGGAGTTTAAAGAGATGGTGGATACCATCCGTCAGGTGGAACTTGCCATGGGTAAGGTGTTCTATGGGGTGTCGGAGCAGGAGAAGAGCAATAGTGTATTCAGACGCTCTGTATTTGTGGTGCAGGATGTAAAAAAGGGTGAAAAATTTACGAAAGAAAATATCAGGGTAATCAGACCCGGATACGGAGCTAAGCCTAAATATTATGAAAGTATTCTGGGGATGACTGCAAATCAGGATATTTCCAGAGGAACCCCTTTTAACTTTGAGTTGGCAGAAGAGGATTTTGATGAATAACAAAGAAGAAAAAAAGGTTATCGGTATTCGGGCAGATGGAAATTCTCAAGTTGGAATGGGCCATCTCATGAGGACACTTTCCGTGGCAGGAGCACTTCGAAGGGAAGGGCTTGAGGTTATCTATTTTACGGCACAGGAAGCTTCCGGCGATGTGATACGTGAAAGAGGATTTGAATGCGAGGTGCTGGGAACTGCATATGACCAAATGGAAGAAGAGACAGTGGCGTTAGTGGAGAGAATAAGAGCCATCGGGGTGACACTTCTTTTGGTGGACAGTTACCAGGTGACAGAAAAATATCTGATGGATTTAAAGCAAGTTTGCCCGGTAATCTATTTCGATGACATGGGTGAGAAGGTTTTTCCGGTGTCCGGTATTATCAATTACAATATATACGGGGATGCATTGCCGTATAAAGAAATGTATGGTGAAGAAACGCTTCTCCTGCTTGGAAGCAAGTATGCTCCCGTAAGAGAGGAATTTGGAAAGGTTTCTTACCGGGTTAACCCACAGGTAATGACACTCCTGATCACCATGGGAGGAAGCGATGTCTTAAATATTTCCGGTGCGTTGTGCGAAAGACTTCTTCGGGTCTTGCCAAAGGACGTACGGATAAAGGTGATTTGTGGCAGATTTAACCCGAATTTTGAGGCCCTACAAAAATGGGCTTCCTCCGAGGAAAGACTCGAGATTTTGTCAGATGTGAAAGATATGTGGAACTGCTTTGGCGACACGGATATAGCTGTTACAGCGGCGGGAAGTACCATGTATGAACTGGCCACCATGGGTGTGCCTACCATTTGCTGTTACTATGTGGAAAATCAAAGAAGGTTAGCAGAGGGATTTGCTGCCCGCTGTGATATGATAAATGCCGGGGATTACACTGCGGACAAGGAAAAAGTCATTGAAAAATTGACTGACTGTGTTTTATGGCTGGCAACGGATTATGACAAACGCAAAAAAATATCACAGTCCATGAAAAAAATAACTGACGGGAAGGGTGCAAATTATCTTGCCTGTGAAATAAAGAAGTATATGGAAAATTAGAATGAAAAAGCAAAAAAAGAATTTGTTGTATGGGGTAATTTCAATTGTGTTGATAATGGTGGTTTTGTTTACAACTCTGTTGCCCCGTTTTGATAAAAAAGTAGATATTGTTGTTTTAGGTGACAGTATTATGGGAAACCTACTCTACCCCACTCACAGTTTGGATATTGTCAGCGAGAAGACGGGAAAGAGCGTGTTTAACGGTGCCTTCGGCGGCACCTGCATGGCCTATAAGCAAAGAGAAAATGTAATGCTGGAGCCGGCAGCTTGGAGCATGATAGAGCTGGCTGAGGCAATATGTTATGGGGACTTTGGGCTGCAAAAAGCGGCATTGTCCCATGCCTACCAATACAAGAATATTAATCATCTGGTTCCGGATTATTATGTGAAGCGGATGGAGGATTTGTCACAAATTGATTTTTCTGAGGTAGAGATATTAATCATTGAACACGGAACCAATGATTACAATACAGGGACGCCCCTGGATAATGCAGAAAACTTTTATGACAAAGGCACCTTTGGAGGTGCGCTCCGCAGCGGACTGAAATTGTTTCAGGAAAAATATCCCCATCTTCGTATTGTCCTAATGTCTCCGGTTTACTGTGAGGTGGAAGGTCAGGGAAAATGCTACGAGGTCAGCTGCGGCGGTGGTACTTTGGATGAATATGTGGAAAAGGAAAAAGAAATTGCGGAAGAGTTCGGCATAGATTTTTTGGATGCTTATCATCAAAGCGGAATTTGGGAAGAAAATGCAAAGACCTACCTGTTTGACGGAATTCATCCTTCGGAAGAAGGGCAGGCTTTACTGGGAGAATTTATTGCCGAATATTTGTTGAAATAAACTTTGGAAACAGAGGATAGCGTAAGAAACGCAGACGGGAGTAATGATGAGAAGTCCGGAAGAAGTTTGGAGAATCCTGAAAGGAAAAATTAAAAAAGAGTGGAAAGTGGCGTTTCTCGCAACCTTTTTGCTGGGAGTGCTGATTCATATGCCAATTATGCTCAGCGATATACCCAATCATGATGGTTTGGACAGTATGTATTTCGACCAGAATATGATTACCTCCGGCAGATGGTTTCTGACCATCGCCTGCGGATTTTCCTCTTACTTTACCTTGCCCTGGTTAATCGGTTTGCTTGGAATTATATTTCTGGCTATTGCTTCGGCGGCAATTACAGAGATTCTGGAACTGCGAAGCAAAGCGGTGATTGTTCTTACCGGTGGCATTCTTGTGGCTTTTCCGGCACTGGCATCTACTTTTGCCTATGTGTTTACCCTTGACGGTTATATGATGGGATTACTGTTTGCGGTACTGGCAGTGTTGGTGACAAAGAAATATAAGAAAGGCTTTCTTGGAGGAGCGGTTCTTTTGGCATTCAGTATGGGTGTCTATCAGGCATATCTTCCCTTTGCCATATTGCTCAGCGTGTATGGGATTTTGATGTGTTTTTTAGAAGAACACAGCTTTAAGGAAAAGGCAAAAAAAGTGTGTTCCTATTTGGGAATGGGAGTTTTGGGAGCTGCCTTGTATTATTTGATTTTGCGGGTGCTTTTGCTGCTTCAGGGAAAGGAACTGGCATCCTATCAGGGAATCAGTGATATGGGAAATGTGGCAGGACTTAACCTTGTATCTACCTTCAAAAATATTTTTGGGGATTTTGTTGTGTTTACCTTAAAGGGGCATGTGGTTTTCAATAATGTATTTTCTGCTGCAGCGGTGATTTTGCTGGCGGTACTTGTCATGGTTACGTTGATAAAGCTTGTGTGCGGGAAAAAACTTTGGAAAAGTCCTTGGTTTTATGTGGTGCTTATAGCTTTGTGTGTCATTTTGCCGGTAGGAACCAGTATGATACTGATTATTTCCCCCGGGGTAACCTATCATCTGCTGATGCGTTATCAGTGGGTGTTATTTGTAATTTGCGCCCTGGGCTTTGTGGACCGATATACCAAAACAGAGGATAAACAGTTTGCCCTGACAAGTTGGGCAAGTATTCTTGCGGCAGGTATTTTGCTTTTTAACTATGCGGTCATCGATAACATTGCTTATTCCAATTTGGAAAAGCGCTATGAAAAGACCTATGCCTATTGCCTGCGGCTTTTGGACCGGATGGAGCAGACCGAAGGGTATTACAAGGGAATTCCCGTTGCCATGATTGGCGTGGTCGGTGATGACCAGTATCCGGTAACAGATATTACGGGGGAAGTAACCGGCTCCCTGATCGGAGTTCCCGGTGACAGTCTGCTTTATACTGCAGATAACTATCAGAACTTTTTTAAATATTACTTAGGGGTGGAGATTACCCCTATTGATATTGAAGGTATGTCGGTGATTTATGATTCGCCGGAGTATATAGAAATGGACAGTTTTCCGGGCGAAAATTCTATCCGGGTAGTGGATGGAATTCTGTATATTAAGACGGAGAACATGCACTAGAAAAAGTGCAAGGAGGAGAAGATATGTCATTGTTATCCATTATTTTACCTTCCTATAACGAGGAGCAGAATATTGCAAACACGGCAAAGGTTTTGGCAGAACTTTTAGAGAAGGAAGATATTGATTATGAATTGATTTTTGTCAGCGACGGTTCCGGGGATAAAACCTATGCTGAAATACTGAAGGCAGCAGAAGTAAATCCGAAAGTGAAGGGCGCGGAATTTAGCCGCAATTTTGGTAAAGAAGCCAGTATTTTTGCGGGGCTGCAGCTTGCCTGCGGTGATGCTTGCATTGTGATGGACTGCGATTTGCAGCATCCTCCTACTGCGATTCCCCAGATGTGGAGCTTGTGGCAGCAGGGCTATGAGGTGGTGGAAGGCATCAAATCCAGCAGAGGCAAAGAAAGTTTGGCTTACAAGATGTCTGCGGGCATTTTTTATAAAATAATGAGTAAGTTAATCAAGATGGACATGAATGCATCTTCCGATTTTAAATTAATAGACCGTAAAGTGGTAAATGTTCTGTTGGAACTGAAGGAGAGAAATACCTTTTTCCGCGCTTTAACCTTCTGGGCGGGCTTTAATACCACTACAGTGGAATATGATGTGCAGGAGAGACAGTTTGGAGAAAGTAAATGGTCTTTGGTTTCTCTGATGAAGTATGCTGTCACCAATGCAACCTCATTCAGTACTCTTCCTTTGCAGTTGGTGACGGTAATGGGCGTAATTTCTATTGGTTTTAGTGGGGTTCTGGCAGTGCACACACTTGTAAAATACTTAATGGGAACGGCTGTGGAAGGTTTTACAACAGTGATTTTGCTGGTGCTTATTATCGGTGGATTTATTATGCTTAGTCTTGGGGTAATCGGTCACTATCTTGCCAGAATTTATGAGGAAGTAAAAGGAAGACCTAAGTATATTATCAGTAAGGTAACAGATAATGTGCAGGGCAATGTGGTAGGTAAGGCGTAACAAAAGGCACGCTTTTGAAATGAGGAGAAACGGGAGGTCTCAAATGATTAAGAAGGCTTCACAGAAAACGGGAAAACAGCGGATGGCAAATATGGAATTGCTTAGGATAGTGGCAATGTTGATGGTGATCATGTTGCACTTTTTGGGCAAGGGAGGAATTCTTTCGGAGCTGACCGGAAAAATTGACGGTACGGAAAGAACTGCCTGGATATTGGAATCTTTTTGTGCTGTGGCGGTAAATGTTTATATGCTTATCAGTGGCTTCTTTCTGGTGGAATCCCGCTTTAAAGTGAGCAGAGTATTGGGGCTTGTTTTACAGGCGTTGTTTTACAGCATTTTGGTGCCGGTGGTGCTGGTGCTTTGCGGGGTGTTATCTCCCGGAGAAATCACCTTTTATCAGCTTTTGTACTATGTGTTCCCCACTCAGATGGAGCATTATTGGTTCCTTACGGCTTATGTTGTAATCTATCTGCTTTCCCCGCTTTTGGGAATAGCGGTACATCATATGGACAAAAAGCAACACGGATTGGTTCTTGCCGGGCTTTTGGTTTTAGTTTCCCTTGGGAAATCCCTTCTTCCTGTGCGGCTGGAAATGGATGAATTTGGCTATGACGCCATATGGTTTACGTGCGTGTATCTGGTAGCGGCATATATCCGTTTGTATGGCATTCCCTTCTTTAAAAATAAGAGAATCAGCTTGGCGTGTTATATACTTGGCTGCGTTGGGATTTTCGGTATTACCATGGTGCTGAACTTCTGTTATGTGAAGTGGGATGTGTTTGGTTATATTTTGAAGTCGGCTTATCATTATAATCATATTTTGAATTTGTTTGCTTCTGTGGCACTTTTTTATGTGTTTTCCTATATACGCATTCCGGAAGGAAAGGTGTCTCGTCTGATTTGTAAGATGGCTCCTTATACCTTTGGAGTGTATCTGTTGCACGAACAGACGGAAATCAAATATTTATGGCCGGTGTGGCTTGGGGCAGAAAAGGCTGCTACGCCTTTGCGTTTAATGGGATATGCCTTTTTGGCGGTAATCCTTGTATTTGTAGTGGGTATTGTAGTCGATATGATTCGGGCATTGATTTTTAACACTACAGGAAAACTACTTGGTAAAATAGGTCTTTTGAAAATGGTAGACCGGTTGGATGCTGTCTTTGCAAAGCAGGGCAGCTGGGAGGATAGACAGATTGATAGAGAAACTGAAAAACAGTAAGGTGGCAGGAATTTGCGAGAGGGTGTTGTTTCCCCTGATTCTTTTCCTTTATCCCCTGATACATGTGTGCTACGGGGTGGAATGGAATGATACCGGATATAACTACGCAAATTTCACCTATATGGAAAATATGGACCCTATGTGGAAATTCAGTACATATCTGGCCAATGCCGTAGGGGGGATGCTGACAAAACTACCCTTTGGCGACCGGATGCTGGGACTGAATGTTTACACGGGACTGACCGTTTGTGTGTTGGGACTGGGGGCATATTATTTCTTTGTAAAAAAAATCAAAATTTCATCTTGGATTGTTTTTGTGGGTGAGGTGATTGCTGTAGGCCTATGCTGGTGTCCTACTGCGCTTTTGTATAATTACCTGACCTATATATTTATGTTTATAGCAGTGGTGTGTCTGTACCGGGCTATGACCACAGAAAAGAATATCTGGTTTGTGGTGGCAGGGATAGTGCTGGGGTTAAACGTCTATGTGCGCTTTTCTAATCTGGCACAGATTGCATTTATTGTGGGCGTGTGGACATTTGGAATCATCAGCAAAAAGAAGTTTAAGGAAATTGCGGCATGGACTCTTTGGTGTGTGCTTGGTTTCCTCGTTGGTTTTGGTGGGTTTTTGCTGGTACTGGTTGTCAAATACGGGGCAGGAGAATACGTTTCCGCCATCATCCGTCTGCTTGGAATGTCGGACGAGGCTAGCAGCTATTCCGTCATGTCCATGGTGGAATCCCAGATTCGCAATTACCTGCAAAACTTTATCTGGCTGGCCTATATGGTGCCTTTTGTACTCATTGGGTTTGTGGGATTTGCGGTACTTCCGAGACATCTTGTAAAACTGAAAAAAACAGGTTACGTGTTCTGTATGGCCTTGGTGTTCTATTGGCTGAGGAACCAAAACATGTACAACTTTGATTATACAACCGTTATGTCCGTGTTTCAGTGGGCAGTGTGTCTTTTGAGTATATCCCTTGTTATGGGCGTATATGTGATTTTTAGTAAAAAGTTTTCCGGACAGGAAAAACTGCTCTGCGGATTTAGTATATTGATTGCTTTGCTCACTCCTCTTGGCAGCAACAATCACCTGTATGCCAGCATAAACAATTTGTTTTTCGTTGCACCGGTGATTTTGTGGATGCTTTGGAAGTTGGTTCCCAAGATTCCGGAAAAGAAAATTTTCAAAGTAAAAGGGAAAGAATTTTATCTGTTCAGTTATCCTTTTAAAGCACTGGTGGCGATGATTGTGGCTATGTTGCTTTTACAGAGTCTGCTCTTTGGTGCGACCTTTGTTTTTGTGGAGAGCGGCGGCGGCAAAAATCTTTACACAAATGTAGAGAATAGTGATATACTTAAGGGAATGTATACGGATGAGTACCACAGTGAAATGCTGGAAGAAATTACGCAGTATGTAAAAGAAAATGACCTTACGGGAAAAGAAGTGATTCTTTACGGTTATATTCCCTCCCTGTCCTATTATTTGGAAATGCCCTTTGCCATCAGCGCATGGCCGGATTTGGATTCCTACAATTACAAAGTGATGTGTGAGGATATGGCAGCGGTGAAAAAGGATGTGCTGGAAGGGGGGCAGGCCCCGGTGATTATTCTGGCAGCGGAATACGGAACCTATCTTGTTTCCGGAAGGGATGGTTTGACGGAAGCAGGGCTGGAAAGCAAAATTGTGGATAAAATCACAGGAGATAAGAAGTTTGTACTTGTAAAAGAGTTTGCAACGGAATTGGATTATGAACTGAAATTTGCCAATGAGAAGTTTATGCTTTTGGAAAGTGGCAGATAAGAAGGAGGAAATATGATTAGCTTTAATGTACCACCCCGTACCGGAAAGGAATTGGAATATATTGCCAAAGCCATAGAGAATAACAAAATTTGTGGAGATGGTGAATTTACCAAAAAATGTAATGCCTGGTTTGAAGAGAAAACCGGCACAAAAAAATGTCTGCTGACTACTTCCTGTACTCACGCAACAGAGATGGCGGCTCTTTTGGCAAACATAAAAGAAGGGGATGAAGTAATCATGCCTTCTTATACTTTTGTTTCCACTGCGGATGCCTTTGTACTCCGTGGGGCCAAGGTGGTGTTTGTAGACATCAAACCGGAAACTATGAATATTGATGAGAATCTTATCGAGGCAGCGATTACGGAGAAGACAAGAGCAATCGTGCCTGTTCACTATGCAGGCGTGTCCTGTGAGATGGATAAAATCATGGAGCTGGCAGAAAAATACAATTTGGTTGTCATTGAAGATGCGGCTCAGGGTGTGCTTTCCTATTACAAAGGGAAACCTCTTGGAACCATCGGTGATTTTGGTGCTTACAGCTTCCACGAAACCAAAAACTATAGTATGGGCGAGGGCGGTGCCCTGTTGATTAAAAATGAAAAAGATATTGAAGATGCAGAGATTATCCGTGAAAAAGGAACCAACAGAAGTAAATTCTTCCGTGGTCAGATTGATAAGTATACATGGGTAAATTACGGTTCCTCTTATCTGCCCAGCGATATGAATGCGGCGTATCTTTATGCTCAGCTGGAGCAGGCGGACGAAATCTATGATGCAAGAATGGCTTGCTGGAACCGCTATTATGAGAATCTGAAGCCCTTGGCAGAGGCGGGAAAAATTGAACTTCCCTTTGTTCCGGAATATTGTGTCCATAATGCGCACATGTTTTATATTAAGACAAAGGATATCAATGAGAGAACGGCCTTCATTGATTTCCTGAAGGGAAAAGGAATTATGTCTGTATTCCATTATATTCCCCTTCATTCCGCTCCCGCGGGACTGAAATATGGTGTCTTCCACGGAGAGGATAAATATACCACTAAGGAAAGTGAAAGACTTAGCAGATTGCCCCTTTATTACGGGCTGACACTGGAAGAGGTAGATGTGATCTGTGATGCGGTTAAAGAATTTTACAAATAGTTTAAAGGAAATTGCATACAGGTTTGTATTTTTACTGATGGGCGCGCAGATTATTCTGGGTGCCTTGTGGTTTTTCGGAAATTTGACAGGTGTTCAAGCATTTCCGGAGGCAAAGGAACTTCTGGAAATCAGCAGAACCTGGGTGTTGGATGATTATGTGGGAATTGCATATCCTGCTGTTCTCTGGCTTTTGCAGAAGTTATTTGGCGGATTTTACATGGTTCCTCTCTATGTGCTCCAGCTGATAAGTGTTTTTGTGGCGGCATGTTTCCTTTTGGAAAAGGTGCGGATTATAAAGAAAAGTGAAACAGGAAGAGGAAATTTTAAGTTGCTTTGGGGCGGTGCTTATTTTGTCACACTGCCTATGATTATGCAGTTTGTGGCGGCAGGTCTTCCTTATGCTTTTGGGCTTGGAGTCTGCATGGTCGTTTTAGGAGAATGTTTTGTTTTGTGCAGGGATAAGTCCCTTTCCGGAAGGAAATTGTGGAAAGAACTGAGTGTTCTTTTTGTAAGTTTTTTTGTGGGAATCTTATTTATCCCGGATTATATATGGGTGCTGGGTGTGCCTGTTTTTGTTGCATTTGTGATTTTTGCATGGCGAAGCCGGAAATGGCAGTTGCCGGTCCTTGCGTCTTTTGTGGCATTGCTCTGTATCAGTACTCTTGTAACAGGATTATATCAGGTGCCCGCAAGCAGGGGGCGAATGGAAAAATCCATAAGTGGGACACTGCTCCGCAGATGTGTGTGGCCCAATTTTGAACAGGATTATTTCTTTTGGAGCCATAATGTGAAGATTTTATTTCCTGCACAGGAGCTGATTTCCGTCTCCTGCGAACCGGAGGAGGTACTTTATAATTTCGGTTACAGGATGGAAGAAACCTACGGAAAAGAAATGGCCGATGAAGAATATATGTTGATGGTGCGCTCGGAATGTGCCATACGAACAAAGGAACTGGTAAAGGATATTGCACTGGATGTGGCAGGATATGTTTGTCCTCCTCTTGCAGCCTGGTTGCACCTGCAAGGCGAGGGTGTTGCTTACAGTGGTTGGAGTTATCATTTTATGTGTGAAAAAACTCCCTACCTTACAAGAATTTACTGGAATGCAGGTCAGGTGAGCTTCTTTGTACCGGTAATACTTGGCGGGTTTTTGTGTTTGCTTAGTATGAAAGAAACAAGAAAGAAAATGTGCGTGGCAGGGCTGCTTTTTTCAGCACTTACAGTGCTGTGGATAGCGGTGTGGTATGGCATGTCTGCCGCCGGTATGTGGGATTATAAGAATGGATTATCTGTGGTAGCCCTTTGGACACTGGGGAGTGTTTTTGCCTGGTGTGGTAGTTTGGACGAGGAGATAGAGAATGCCTGATTTAAGCGTCAAAGTGTGGATAAAAAAATACGGCGGTTATATGGCTTTGGGCATGGTTTTGGTGCTCGTGCTTGGCTTGTTCCAAAGTTTTGGTTCCGGAAAGGAAGTATATAGCGTAGTGTGCCTTGGCGACAGCATCATAGGTAATGTGCGGGATGACTCCTCTATTCCCGGGGTACTGGAAGGCCTGACGGGAAAGACGGTTCTAAACGGTGGCTTTGGCGGTATGACTCTGGGGTGTGTGAACGGCCAAAGAAGAGGGGACGTGAACCGGGACGGCTTATCTCTTGTGGGCATTACGGAGTCTGTTTTAAGAGAAGATTTTTCCTGGCAGAAGGCTTCGCTGGAGGATTCTTTTGTAATGGACTATTGTCAGGAAACTATACGGGATTTTGAACAGACATCATGGGATGACGTGGAAGTTTTCGTGATTGAATATGGAGTCAATGACTATATGATGGGAATGCCCCTGGATAATGAAGAACAGCCCTATGATATATATACCTTCGGTGGTGCGCTCAGATACAGTCTGAAATTACTTACGGAACAGTATGGGGATAAAAAGATTATTTTATGTACCCCTACCTTCTGCTGGTTTTTGGAGAGAGAAGAGGATTGCCGGGTGGCTAACGGGTATGGTACTCTGGAAGACTATGTGGAGCTGGAAAAAGAGATTGCAAAAGAGTTTGGCATAGAAGTGTTGGATAATTATCATGAGAGCGGCATTGGTCCGGAAAATGAGTCTCCTCTTTCTTACACAGAGGATGGTGTTCATCTGAATGAAGAAGGAAGACGGCTTGTTGCAGAAAGAATTGCACAGAGCATTGGAAGGTAACTATGACAGGGAAAAAAGTGTGGGAGAAAGTGCGGAAAATATTGATTGGCATGCTCTTTGGTGCCATGGCACTCCAAATATTGCTTGGGGTGTTTTGGTTGTGCGCAAATATAGGTTCAGGTCAGTTTTTTTCCCGGTCCCTGGAGTATGTGGAGAATGCCCGGAAACTGTGCTTTGACGAATATAGCGGTATTTTATATGTGCTTTCTGTGAGTCTTTCTCTTGGAATGGAAAAGGTTCTTGGGATACCGTACTATATAGTGATTTCCTTGTGCCAGATTATTGTTGCGTTTCTTGCAGGATGCTTTTTCTTCCGGTGTCTTAGAAAGGACAGCCGGAAGTTGTTTGAACTGTGGAACGTGGCGGGCGGCTTGTATTTGTTAACGGTCCCTGTGCTTATGCAGGCACATTTGGCGGTAAGACCGGAGTCTTTGATTTCCATGTTGTTTCTTATGATGTTGGGAATTAGTTTAAAAAGTTGGAAAAAAAACGTAAAGCCCACAGCTTGGATGGCAGTGCTATGGGTGGCGCTTGGGCTTTTGGACAGTGCTTATTTGATTTTGGGGCTGCTTCCGGTAGGAGTGTTTTGCCTGAGGCTGCTTAGGGAAAAGAAATTAGAAATTAAAAATGCCGCTATTTTCATAGTTGCATTGATAACAATATTGGCGGTGAACGGTACGGTGTTGCAGCCCGCGGAGAATAAGATCCAAAGAACCTTGGGCGGAAGTCTGGTAAGCCGGCTGGCCTGGCCTTGGTTTGACCAAAGCTACTATTTCTGGCCGGAAGAAGTAAAGATGCTGATGCCGGAAGAACTGGCCCATGAAATTTCCGCTGAGCCTGAGAAGGTATCCCGTGTATTCGGCCCCCTTATAGAACAGGCCTACGGAAGGGAAAAGGCAAAAAACTTATATTTGAGTATGGCGAAAAGTAGCCTGGATGTGCGGACGAAAGAGGTGCTTGAAGGAATCTGGACGGATTTGAAAGCATATTTATGTGTGCCGATGAGCCTTGACAGACAACTGGAAGGAGAGGGAGGTTATTCCTACAGTGGCTGGAATTATAAGGTGATGTGTGAACGGGCGCCCGGACTTACAAAACTATATCTGCAAACCGGCTTCCTGTTTATGCAGGGTGCCCTTTGGATAGGATTGCTTTTGTTTGCGGGTAAGTGGATGAAGAGAATAAAAAATAGGGAGAAATGGTTTGCCGGAGCGGGAATTTATGTTGCTTTTGCGGTGGTAATACTTGTACAGACAGTTTGGTTTGGTATGTCCGGTGCCGGTATGATGGATTACCTGAAGGTTTCCGTCTCCACGGCTTTATGGTATCTGATACCTGTTTGGATAGTAAAAGACCTGACAAAATCCGATTTGTGATTTTGTCAGGTCTTTGTGTTTTAGTGAACAACAGGAGTTGTGTATTTGTTAATGGCCTTTGCAAGACGTTCTGCCACAAGCTTCCTGCCCTCAAGGTTCAAGTGATAGTGGTCGGACAAATAATCCGGGGCGATGTCCTCGTGAATAGTACCGTAAATGTTATCCACAAAAGATACACTCAGGTCATAAGCGGCATCTGATTGCTTTACCACATAGGTAGAAAGGTAGGTTTCACCGTAAGTTATAATATCACTGCTCACATAGTTTCCTTCTTCGTCCAAGCCAAAGGCGTAGGTGGGAGAAGATACAATAATGCGGATGTGCGGATAATAGGTCTGAATCAATTCGATACCGGCAGTCAAAGCGCCGGTAAACTGTGTGGGATCATCCAAGTCTGCAATATTGTAGATGGGGCGTCCCAGTAAATAGTCCGTGGCATCGTACATGATAACGATGGTGTCTACGGTGTTGAAATCAATGGAACGCATCAGGTCTATGGTTTCATCCCACAAAGGATCGTAGTTTTCGATTTTTTCCAGATTTTCATAAATTACATAATTGTCTATGCAAAAACCGGTGGCAAGCCAATAAAAGGAAAACATGTAAGGGCCATCCGGGTCATCTTTGTGAGATAAGGTTGAGCCGGGGAAAGACAGGTTGTAGACTGTTGCACCGGTCAGGTCAGCAATCTGATTACAAAGATTATCCTCTAAATCCCGGTCATCGGCGAAGGGAGCGTTGCCGAAGCAAACAACGGTATTTACTCCATCGTCTTCTTTCAGTTGCTCTTCTGTAATTACTACGGGAAGAATAGAGTCCATATTTTCGATTTCCTGGACGTCTACGGCAGTTTCGCTGAATTCGTCCCCTGAAATAACGTTTCCGTTTAGAAAGTTCACAAACTTACTTGCGATAATAACAATGACAATGACCACTATGGCAAGGAAGCCTATGTGGAGTAGGGAATGCGTATTAAATTTTTTCATATATAAACCTTTCTTAAATGGCGGTTAACATTATTTTATGATTTTACTACACCTATTAAAGGTATGTCCAGTAAACAAAAGAATATTTAACAAAAATTATATAATTTAGGATAAAAAAGGAACGGAAGATGAGGGTAGTTTCCGCGTTTTGTCTTGAAGAAGAAAGCGGTAAATGATATAATACTAGAATGTTATAAATATTAAACTGGGCTTATTATGAGAAAGGATAAGATAGAGATGAAAAAAATGTTTGGACAGAGCCGTAAACCATATGATGAAAACATCGATATGGACCAGTTGGAATACGGTGAGGACGAATACATCGAGGAAGAAACCTACGGGGAATATGCAGATGAAGAAGCCTATGTAGATGAAGATGTTTACGAAGGTGACGAAGTTTACGCAGACGAAGAAACTTACGCAGACGACGAAGTTTACGCAGACGAAGAGATTTATGAAGACGAGGAAGTTTATGCAGGGGAGGAAGTCTACGAAGACGGAGAAGTTTACGCGGACGGTGAAGTTTACGAAGATGGCGAAGTTTACGAAGATGGCGAAGTTTATGTAGAGGACGAAGTCTACGAAGGCGACGAAGTCTATGAAGGCTCCGGAGTTTATACGGAGGATGGTCAGGAGTACTACGGAGAAGAATACTACGAGGGTGATCAGGTTTACGACCAGGAGTATTACGAAACTGATGGGTATTACGAGGATGATTTGTCCTACGAATATGACGACGAAGAGGACGATGAAGATGATATAGATGCCCCCGGATTCTTTGGGGCAATGAGCATCATGGACAAAATTATTACTGCTACGGGTATCGGAGTGCTGGTTTTAGCACTGATTACCGGCGGAATATTCCTTGGGGCAAGTACGGCAGAGCAGCAGGTTTCCACATTCGATTCCGTAGGAACTGAACTGGTGGGAATCACCATGATTGGTGAGAATGGATTGTTTGCCGTGGCTGATGCGGTGGCGGAAAAAATTGCAGCTGCCAACGAGGCTGAAAAGGATAAGGAAAACAATAAGGACTATGACGAAAATGACTACAGCAAAGAAGTAAATGTGGTCATGAACATGGTTTCCATCCAGAACGACCTGAAATTGAAGTTTGTAAATAAGCGTACAAAGAAACTCATCGGAAACGTGCCTTTCAGCGTAACGGTAACCACACCGGACGGTGAAACAGAAGTTTGGACTGACGACGATATGGACGGTATTATTTACAAAAAAGGCATAGATGCAGGTAACTATAATATCGTGATGCAGGCCCTGGAGGGAAATGCTTATAAAGACTACAATTGGCCCACCAGTAGCAAAAAAACAGAGGTAAAGGCCAATATCGAATACGAAAAAGTAGATGTGGCAGATGAAATCAAGAAGGAATCTGAAATCAATGCCAAAGAAGAAGATACAGCGAAGAAAGACACAGTGGTAGAATCAGAACTTAAGGATACCATAACTTGGGTAGAGTCCACCAAAGCTACTACTTATGTGGCGGTTGCTAAAAAAGATGTTAAGGAACCTGTGGTGGCAAGTGTGGGCACCTCCTTCTTCAGACTGGCAGGAGAAATGTCTATCAGTGGCGATGAGGAATTGGCACCCGGCATGGAATTGCAGCTTACCGTAACTAAGGCGGCAGATTATGCTGATTGGGAGATAAGCAATGAAAACTGGGCGTCTGACAGCAATGTGGTGACAGTAGACAGGAACGGTTTGGTGAAAGCCAAAGAAGATGTGACAGAAGCAAAAAATGTAACTATTACCTATACATGTACATTGACTGAACCCGTGCAGGGAGAAGATGATGAAGAGGAGACAGAGGACGAAGAGGACATAGAAACCAGTGGTGGTGATGTCCTTCCCGGCAGTCCTGCAGGACAGGAGAAACCTCAGACTATCAATGTGACGGTGGTTCATCAGATTACAGTGAAACCCCAGGTTTTGGTAAAAGAACTTACGGTTACTCCTGCAAAATTGGAACTGGATTTGACAAAAGGCGTTTCTGTGGGTGAAGTGAAGGCCACGGTAACGGTTGCAAACGATAAGGTGTCTAAAGATGTGATTTGGACATCCGCAGATGAAAAGGTTGCTACCGTTAAAGTGGAAAACGGAAAAGTAACTGTAGTAGCGGTGGCAGCAGGTAAGACTACCATTACTGCAACGGCGGTTGCGGATGAAAAAATATCCGGCAGTTGTGAAGTTACGGTTGTGGGAACTGCCTTAACGGGATTACAACTTGACAAGACTACGGGAACAGTTTACATGGGAGGACAGTTGCAGCTTACGGCAATCACAACACCGGCAGATTGTCCGGTTCGGTGGAAGTCATCTGACGAAAAGATTGCTACGGTAGACGAAAACGGTGTTGTAACCGGTGTGGCAGAAGGTGAAGTTGAGATTATTGTCAGCGGAACCGATGCAAACGGCGAAGAGTTGACGGCAAAATGTAAAGTGACGGTAACCAAGGTTTTGGTTTTGGATAAGACCACATTGACTGTTATCGTGGGTGGCGAAAATACAATTAAAGCGACCTACAAAGACGACGGAAAAGGTAAATTGAATGCATTCTCTGCGGATACCAATGCGTTGACGGTTGAGATAAAGGATAATAATACGGTTGTATTTAAGGGTCATGCACCCAAGGAATCGGTAGGGGTTACTATCCTTTACACCACAGCGAAGGGTGAACTGATTTACCAGAATGTTTATATTAAAATTGTTTCCAATACAAATAAACTGACCGATGCACAGGGACAGCAACTCTATATTTTAACTGCAGATGGAAAATATGTTGAGGCAGTTGCATCAGATTATTACAAATATGATACATTCTACGTGCAAACTATAAGATATACAGGTTGGCAGACGCTGAACGGAAACGTATATTTCTTTGATGTAAACGGAAAATGCGTAACCGGCGAGCAGATTATTCAGGGTGCGAAGTACAATTTTGCCAGCGACGGAACCCTGATTACCGGAACGGGAACCCTGGGTATCGACGTATCCAAGTGGAACGGAACCATTGACTGGAAGGCAGTCAAGAACTCCGGTGTATCCTATGTCATTATCCGATGCGGATACAGAGGTTCTTCTACAGGTGCCTTAATCGAAGATCCTAAGTTCAAAACAAATATCAGCGGTGCTATTTCAGCAGGCTTAAAAGTAGGTGTATACTTCTTTACACAGGCTACAGATGAAATAGAGGCAATTGAAGAGGCATCTATGGTATTGGAGCTGATTGATGATTATAAGATTTCCTATCCGGTATTTTTGGATGTGGAAACCAGCGGCGGCAGAGGCGATAAGATTGATGCGCAGACAAGAACGGATGCAATCAAGGCTTTCTGTGAGACAATCGAGGATTCAGGATATACTGCCGGTGTATATGCAAACAAAACCTGGTTTGAAAAGAAAATGAATGCCGAAGAACTTACAAAGTACAAAATCTGGTTGGCGCAGTATGCGGCGCAACCCACCTATACTGAGACACGAATTGATTTGTGGCAGTATAAAGAGACCGGAAAAGTAAGCGGTATCAGCGGAAACGTAGATCTGAATCTCAGCTATTTGGGATATTAATGGTTTCCGGGAAACAAATTAAGAAAAGAGGAAATAGGTTATGAGAACTTATTTAGTAACTGGTGGTGCCGGTTTTATCGGTTCCAACTACATTCACTACATGTTTAAAAAGTACGGGGATGACATCAGGATTATTAACGTGGATGTGCTTACCTATGCAGGAAATCTGGAAAATTTAAAAGATTTGGAAGGCAAGAGCAATTACACCTTTGTAAAAGCCGACATCTGTGATAAGGAAGCAATCCGGAAGATTTTTGCAGAAAATGACATTGACAGAGTGGTTCATTTTGCGGCAGAAAGCCATGTGGACAGAAGTATCCGTAATCCGGAGGTTTTTGTCCAGACCAATGTACTTGGTACTGCAGTAATGCTGAACTGTGCAAAGGAAGCGTGGGAAAAAGAAGATGGCACATTTAAAGAAGGAAAGAAATTCCTGCATGTGTCTACAGATGAGGTTTATGGCTCTCTTCCGGATGATGAGAATGCATTCTTCTATGAGACAACACCTTATGATCCCCATAGCCCTTATTCCGCAAGTAAAGCAAGTTCCGATATGCTTGTAAAGGCTTATATGGATACTTATAAATTCCCGGCGAACATTACCAACTGTTCTAATAACTATGGTCCTTACCAGTTCCCGGAGAAATTAATCCCCCTGATTATCAACAATGCACTGCAGGGTAAAAAGCTTCCCGTATACGGTGACGGAAAGAATGTCCGTGACTGGTTATTTGTGGAAGACCATGCAAAGGCTATTGATATGGTCCAGGAACAGGGAAGACTGTTTGAAACCTATAACATCGGTGGACATAATGAGAAGCAGAATATTGAGATTATTCATATTATTATTGATACTCTGCAGGATATGTTGCCGGAAGGAGATCCCAGAAAAGCACTGGTAAGCAGAGATTTGATTACCTATGTAGAAGACCGTAAGGGACATGACAGACGTTATGCGATTGCGCCGGATAAGATTAAAGCGGAAATCGGCTGGGAGCCTGAGACAATGTTTAAAGAAGGTATCCGCAAGACCATCCAGTGGTTCTTCGAAAATGAAGAATGGATGAAAAATGTTACCAGCGGAGACTATCAGAAATATTACAACGAAATGTACGAGAAATAGGCCAAATGGGAACGGTGAAAATCGTTCCCATTCGGTGCGTTTTTAAATCTGTATATTGAAAGGAAGCAAAAGAACATGAAGGGAATTATTTTAGCAGGAGGATCCGGAACAAGACTGTATCCTCTGACAAAAGCAATATCAAAACAGATCATGCCTGTCTACGACAAGCCCATGATTTATTATCCGTTGTCTACACTGATGCTGGCAGGAATCAGGGAAGTACTGATCATTTCCACTCCCAGGGATCTGCCTGTGTTTAAGGAGCTTTTGGGAGACGGTGAGCAGCTTGGCATGAGATTTGAATATGCGGTTCAGGAGTACCCCAGAGGATTGGCTGATGCCTTTATCATTGGCGAGGAATTTATCGGAAAAGACAATGTGGCGCTGGTACTTGGCGATAACATTTTCTATGGTCAGAGTTTCTCCAAATTGTTAAAAGAGGTGGCATCCAGAGAGAGCGGAGCTACTATTTTCGGATACTATGTAAGAGATCCCAGAGAGTACGGTGTTGTAGAGTTTGACGAAAACGGAAAGGCTCTTTCTATCGAAGAAAAACCTGCAAATCCCAAGAGTAACTACGCTGTACCCGGTTTGTATTTCTATGACAATGACGTGGTGGAAATTGCAAAGAATGTAAAACCTTCCGCCCGCGGTGAGATTGAAATTACATCCATTAACAATGAGTATTTAAATCGCGGAACCCTTCGCGTAGAAACAATGGGAAGGGGTTTTGCATGGCTTGACACAGGAAATCATGACTCTCTGCTTGATGCGGCAGACTTTGTTGCGGCATTCCAAAAGAGACAGGGACTTTATATTTCCTGTATTGAAGAAATAGCATACAAGAGAGGCTTTATCGATAAGGAACAGCTGTTAAAGTTGGCTGAACCACTGATGAAGACGGATTACGGTAAATATTTAGCAGAGGTTGCAAATGGACTCTAAGTTAAAGAGAAAAACTCTTATAGCCGCATTATCTGTGGTGCTGTTTGCGTTCTTGCTTGTGATATTGGTAAATAGTGAAAGACAGAATGCAAAAAGTGAGACAGTGGCGGGGAATGAGCTGTCTAATGTACCTTATACGGAAGAAGTGAATTCTGCAGATAAAATCCTGACGGGACAAATCGGTGAAGATTTGTCGGGGTTTCTGAGAGATAACAGTTTTTTTGACCAAGAAGACACCTATCTTTCGGGCTGGGAGGATTTGCTTGACCGGTTGTCTCTGGTGGTAACATCGGTACAGAAGGACTTGCGTATCCAGATAGTGGATTATACGGGCGAGCCGGTTTCGGGTGAAAGTTTTTACGTAGAAGTGGAAGGCTTGGGCGGATATAAAGACCTGGATAAGGACGGTGTAATCTATATTGGCGATATGACGGCCGGTGATTATCAGGTATCACTGCAACCTATAGAGGGTTATAAGGTGCCTGTGAACAGCACGAAAGTCCGGGTAAAGGAACGTGTGGAATACACGGTAATCGAAGATATTTCCCTGCTGGTAAAAACAGAAGATGAGATCGATGCACTTACTGAAGATTTTCAGCAGGTTATTTCTGATGCGGATGATACGGAAAAATCAGAGCGTCCACAAGTGGGAGCGTCAACGCATCTGGGAATCGATGTGTCAAAATGGCAGGGTGAAATCGATTGGGAAAAGGTAAAGAATGACGGAGTGGAATTTGTCATTATAAGATGTGGCTATCGCGGATACACGAAAGGAACTTTGATTGAAGATCCTATGTTTGCACAGAATATAAAAGGTGCTACAGCTGCGGGGTTAAAGGTTGGAGTGTATTTCTTTACACAGGCAATTAACGAGGTGGAAGCGGTAGAGGAGGCCAGTATGGTGGTTTCCCTGGTCCGTGATTTTGATTTGGCTTATCCTATATTTATTGATACGGAAAGCGCGGGTGGAAACGGACGTGCAGACGGATTGGATGTGGAGACGAGGACGAAGGTCTGTGATGCTTTTTGTGCAACAGTCCAGGATGCAGGCTACAAATCCGGCGTATATGCCAGCCGGAACTGGTACTACGAAAGGGTGGAAGCTGAAAAATTGGAAGATTATGTGATATGGCTTGCAGAATATCGCAGTATTCCCCTTTACAAAGGGTATTATCAGATGTGGCAGTATACTTCCAAAGGAAAAGTGGACGGTATAAACGGAAACGTGGATATGAATTTGAGTTATTTAATATATTAAAACGTCGTTGACGAAAGGAACAGGAAAATGGGAAAAATAACAGTTGAGACATGCCATATAGAGGGCCTGAAAATCATCACTCCTACTGTATTTGGAGATGCAAGAGGCTATTTTATGGAATCCTATAATTATAACGATTTTAAGGAAGCGGGAATTGATCAGGTATTTGTACAGGACAATCAGTCTGCCTCCAAGAAAGGTGTGCTTAGAGGATTGCATTTCCAAATTGAGCATCCGCAGGACAAGCTTGTGCGTGTCATTAAAGGAGAGGTTTTTGATGTGGCAGTGGATTTGCGCAAAGATTCCCCTACATTCGGACAATGGTATGGTGTGCTTCTGAGCGAAGAAAATAAGAAACAATTCTTTGTTCCCAAAAATTTTGCCCACGGTTTTCTGGTGCTTTCCGATTATGCGGAATTCTGTTATAAATGCACCGATTTTTATCATCCCGGTGACGAAGGCGGTTTAGCTTGGAATGATCCGGAAATCGGAGTGCAGTGGCCTCTTACAGAGGATATGGAATTGACTTTCTCTGACAGAGATACAAAATGGGGCGGATTGTCTGATTTTGTGAAAGCAAGAGATTCCAAAGCGTAATAAAATAAAGCGCGGAAAAGTCCGTCGGAGGTTTGACTGTGAAAAATAAAAGAATTTCCAAGAAATTGGGGATAGGTCTGTTTTGTCTGGTTGCATTGATCATGTCTGTGATTATTGTAATCCATCACAATCCGCTTGCCGATCCTCAGGAAGAAATGATAAAGAAAATAATATCCTGCGTGGTGATATTGGTAGCCTGCGTAGTATTTGGCTGTTTATACGATAAGATTGTTTTGCTGCCCGCTGAACTTTATCAGAGCAGGAGACTTGTTTGGAAATTGGCGAAAAATGATTTTAAAAAGCGCTATGCCGGCTCCTATATGGGTGCAGTCTGGGCTATGGTCCAGCCGGTGGTAACGGTAGTCATGTACTGGATTATCTTTGAGAAAGTATTTGGCGGACAGGGACCCAGAGGCGACAATGGGGTGGAAGTTCCCTTTGTGCTGTTTTTGACGGCAGGTCTTGTGCCTTGGTTTTATTTTAATGAAGCACTGACCAATGGCACAAATGCATTATTGGAATATAATTATCTCGTAAAAAAAGTTGTGTTTAAAATTAGTGTATTACCGATTATTAAAGTAATTGCAGCTACCTTTATTCATGCTTTCTTTGTTTTGATTTTACTTGTGGTGGCAAGTGCATACGGCTACTACCCCAACATGTATACCTTGCAGATATTCTATTATAGCGGGTGTCTGTTTATATTTGTTCTGGCTTTGAGTTATACGACCTGTGCGCTTGTGGTATTTTTCAAGGATTTAGCACAAATTATTAATATCGCTTTACAAATCGGTATGTGGGTAACACCGATTATGTGGAACATAGAACAGTTTGACAATCCGTTTATTGTTTTGTTGAAATTAAATCCTTTGGTATATATTGTGAACGGCTACCGCAGTGCAATATATGAGCATACGTGGTTTTGGCAGGATTTCTATTCTACCATGTATTTCTGGATTGTGACGGTTGTATTGTTTGGTATCGGTGCATTGGTATTTAAGAGACTGAAGGTGCATTTTGCAGATGTGCTGTAAGGTAAACAGAAAGGTTCTCTCGTATGGAGCAAAAAAATAATGAAAAGCAAGTGGCCATTGCGGTCAAAGACGTTAAAAAGATATATAAATTGTACGATAAGCCATCCGACCGTTTGAAGGAGACTTTTGGGCTTGCAAAAAATAAGCATAAAGAACATTATGCTTTAAATGGTGTGAGCATGGATATCTTTCAGGGAGAGACTGTGGGAATTATTGGTACAAACGGCTCCGGAAAGTCTACCATTTTGAAGATAATAACCGGGGTGCTTAGCCCTACTGCAGGTGAAGTGGTAACCAACGGAAGAATATCTGCGCTTTTGGAATTGGGCGCAGGTTTTAACATGGAATATAATGGTATCGAAAATGTATATCTCAATGGTACTATGATGGGATTTTCTGAGAAGGAAATAGAGGAAAGGCTTCCTGAAATACTGAAATTTGCAGATATCGGAGATTATGTTTATCAGCCCTGCAAAACCTATTCCAGTGGTATGTTTGTGCGATTGGCTTTTGCGGTTGCGATTAATATTGACCCTGAAATTCTGATTGTGGATGAGGCGTTGTCTGTGGGCGATGTTTTCTTCCAGGCCAAGTGTTATCATAAATTTGAAGAATTTAAGAAAATGGGCAAGACTATTATTTTTGTAAGTCATGACCTCAGTAGCATCAGCAAGTACTGTGACAGAGTGTATTTGTTAAATAAGGGAAATTTGCTGGGCGAAGGAAATGCCAAGGAAATGATAGATGCCTATAAACGGGTTCTGGTTGGCCAGTATGAGGTTCCTGTGCAAAAAGACGGAGAAAATCTGCTTACAGACGGGGAAGTAAATGCGGCTGCGCTTCAAGCTATGGGACAGAATCCGGATAAATTGGAATACGGCACGAAGCAGGCTGAGATTAAAGAGTTTTATATTACGGATGATAAAGATGTCCGTACTACGGCAGTGATTAAAGGCAGTAAATTTACGTTGCATATGAAAGTGGAGTTTAAGGAAAGATTGGTAGCACCGATTTTTGCTTTCTCTTTTAAGAATATAAAAGGAACGGAAATTACCGGTACCAACAGCATGATTGAAAAAGCATTTTTGGAGCCGGTGGAAGCCGGAGAAATAAAAGAAATTACCTTCGAGCAGGATATGAGCCTGCAAGGAGGGGAATATTTGCTGTCTCTCGGGGTGACCGGATATGTGGGCAGTGAATTTGAGGTATATCACAGATTATATGATGTGATGAATGTAACAGTTGTATCTGACAAAGATACGGTTGGATTCTATGATATGGGTTCCACAGTGACAGTGAAAAATGCCGGTAAGGTGAAAACGGGTAAAGTGATCCCTTACAGACAGGAGGCTTAAGTGGCAGAACTTGAGAAAATAGAACAGATTGGAAAAGTAAATCTTGATTTAACAAAATATCCCGGAGAGGATTTTTATTGCGATGGTGCGGTAGAGGATGAACTTTTGGAAATTGTACAGAAGTATTCCAAGGTGGAATATCCCCGTATTATTGAGGAAAGGGCAGATTGGCCTACTTTGTATCATTTGTCTTCCCTTCGCGAAAATATTGTGGACTGGATTCCTATGGATGAAAATACAAAAGTTCTTGAGGTTGGTTCCGGCTGCGGCGCCATAACCGGTGCGCTTTCCAGAAAAGCGGGAGAGGTAACCTGCGTGGAACTTTCCAAGAAGAGAAGTATGATAAACGCATACCGCAACAGTGAGTGTGACAATGTAACCATTCATGTTGGAAATTTTAAAGATGTAGAGCCGGAGCTTCCGAGGGATTACGATTATATTTGTTTGATTGGTGTTTTTGAATATGGACAAAGTTACATAGGCGGCGATACGGCTTATGAAGATTTTTTGCGTATCCTTATGGGGCATCTGGCGCCCGAAGGACGAATCGTAATTGCTATTGAAAACAAATACGGCATGAAGTATTTTGCAGGGTGCAGGGAAGATCATTTGGGAAGCTATTTTAGCGGCATAGAAAACTATCAGGGTGGCAGTGGTGTACGTACCTTTAGCCGAAGAGGATTGGAAAAGATCTTCGCTGCCTGCCAAGTTGATAAATATTCTTTCTATTATCCTTATCCGGATTATAAGTTTATGACTACCCTTTATTCGGATGCATATCTTCCCGGAAAAGGAGAACTGTCCAAGAATCTCTGTAATTATGACAGAGACAGAATGGTTCTGTTTGATGAGAAAAATGCTTTTGACGGCGCCATAGAGGAAGGAGTTTTCTCTGTATTTGCCAATTCCTATATTGCCGTGATTGGTGACAGGCTGGATGTGAAGTATGTAAAGTACTCTAATGACCGGGCGCCTGAATATCAGATCAGAACGGAGATTTGCAGGGATGTAAACGGACGCATTGATGTTAAAAAACACCCGTTATCAAAAGCCGCAGAAGAACATGTGCGTGGCATGGCAGTAGCCTATGAGAATCTTAGACAACGTTACGACGGAGGCGGTTTGTTTGTAAATAAATGTGAACTGCACGAGCGTAAGGATAAGGTCTGGGCTTCTTTTGAATTTGTGTCGGGAGTGCCTTTGTCTGAGATGATGGATAAATGTCTGGAGAAGAATGATTTGGATGGTTTCCATGAGCTGTTTAGACAGTATGTGGAAAAGATCGGCTATAATCCGGAATTTCCGGTAGCAGACTTTGACATGGTATTCTCTAATATCCTGGTCAAAGGTGACAAGTGGACTGTGATAGATTACGAATGGACATTTGGAAAAGAAGTAAGTACAAAAGAACTGGCTTTCCGTGCAATCTATTGTTACTTGTTGGAAGATGAAAAAAGAAATAAGTTAAATGTCGATTTAATTTTAGACGAATTAAATATTACCGAGGCGGATGCACAAGGCTTCCGGGAGCAGGAGATGGACTTCCAAAAGTTTGTGACCGGTAAAAGATTATCCCTGGCAGAAATGCGGGGCAGGATCGGCCATCAAATTTTGAATCCTATGAAATGGGTGGAAAAGTGTCAGGCAACGGATTCTGTATATAAGGTTCAGGTTTATGAGGATTGCGGCAACGGATATAGCGAAGAGAATTCTTATTTTATTCCCCAGGCTTTTCAGGGAGAAAATGAGATTGACACAGAAATTGCTGTCAGTGGAAATGTGGCAATGCTCCGTATTGATCCGGCTATGGACAGTTGTATCGTAAAGATTAAGGAACTGCTTTGGAATGGTGTGCCTATGCCGGTGCAAAGCAGAAAACTGATTATTACTAACGGTAAAACGGCGGGTGGCGGAACGTATATCTTCCCTACCACAGATCCTAATATTAATATCCGTGTAGCAGAGCTGCCGGATAGACAGGCTGAAAATATTTTGTGCGTAAAGATGGATGTAAATTTTGTTTCGATTGGTATGGCACAGGATTTGGCTGATTCCGTGAAAAAACTGATATAACCGAGAGGAAATCTATGGCGCTTCAGAATGATTTGAAAGAGAAAGTAAAACAGATATTGAAAGATAGGTGCGGTCGTGAATACGAGCGCACCTATTGTCATGCTCTTTCCACATCGGGTTATACCAATGCCATTGAAGCGGCAGAAGAAAAATTCTGTATGGAATTAAAAAAGCATGTAGACAAAGATTTGCCTTTGTGCTGCGTGGTTCCTTACCAATGGGAAGAGGTTATTTCGCCGGAAAAACTCTTTGCGGATTCGGAAGCGGATATATTTGTTTTTGTGGAAAACAACGTGCAGTTTAGAGAAGGAGCACTTGAAATAATGAGCCGGTGGGCTCTTGACCATCCGGAGCAGCTTTGCTTTTATGGCGATGAAGATGTTTTAAGGGAAGGCGTAAGAAGCACTCCTTGGTTAAAACCGGAATGGTCCCCGGGGCTTTTTGAGTCTATGTTCTATTTGGGCGGAGTATTTGCTGCAAGAAGAGATGTGGTGATAAAAGCACGGCGAATGGCAGAAGATGGTATGACAATGGCAGAACTGGCAGGGGTGATTTTGCGCTGTGCCGGCGGAGAAGAAAGAAGACAGCAAAACGGGAAAGAAACCATCGGACATATTCCGTATGTGCTGTGTCATCACAGAAGTGAAGCGGAATATGAAAAGTATTATGAGACATCCGGAAGGAGAACAGACAATGCTTTACAGGGAGAAATAACAAGTGTTATTATACCGAGCAAAGACCAACCGGAAGTATTGGAACGAAATATCCGGTCTCTGGTGCGGACCACTTTGGGAGAGCCACTGGAAATAATCGTGGTGGATAATGGAAGTAGTGCGGCGAACAAAGAGAAGGTAGAGAGTTTACTAAATGAACTTGTCTGGCATAAAGTGCAGTATATATACGAACCCATGGAGTTTAATTTCTCCAGGATGTGCAACTTGGGTGCGGCGAAGGCTAGCGGAAAATATTATCTGTTTTTAAATGATGATACCGAGGCTGTAACGGAGGGCTGGCTTACTAAACTGTGTAGCGAAGCGGCAAAGCCGCAGGTGGGTGCCGTAGGTGCAAAATTGCTCTATCCCGGTACGGATAAAATCCAGCATGCGGGAATAGTCAATATTCCCATGGGACCGGTACACAAGCTGCAGTTTCAGTCGGACCATGACAGCTACTATTTTAAAAAGAACAAAGTGCGGAGTAATGTGTTGGCGGTAACGGGTGCGTGCCTGATGATGACCGCACAGCATTTTGAAGAAGTCGGCGGTTTTCCGGAGGAACTTCCGGTTGCCTTTAATGATGTGGATATTTGTTTTTCTCTTTACGAGAAAGGTTACTATAACGTGGTGTGCAATGATGTGACCTTGTATCATTATGAGTCTTTGAGCCGTGGCGATGATGAATCTCCCGAGAAAGTGGAACGGCTCCACAGGGAACGCACCAAATTGTATCAGCGACATAAAGGTCTGGAAGGAAAAGATCCCTACTACCACCGCTATCTGAATAGAAATGGTTTGGACACAAGAATTGTGGCGGCCCCCGAAGAATGGGTTTGGGGTGGCAGTGAGTGTGTGAAAGTAAGAAGGATAAAACCGTTACCTTTCTTGGAAGAGAACGGGTCCGGAAAATTACGTTTGCATAAGGGCTTATATGTAAGAGTGGAATCGGTAGGCGGAGATTTCTGTCAGGGATATTCCTTTATGTCCGGGGATGACAATGCCTGCTATGAAAAACAGCTTTTGTTGGAAAATCCGGAAAATAATGATACCTATACAGCCTCTGTAAAAGGGGTGCTAAGGCAGGATTTACAGGATAATATGCCGGATCAGAAAAATGTGGCCATGTCCGGCTTTTCAGTGAATTTGAAAGGATTGCCATCCGGAACATACAGTATCGGAATGATGGCCAAGAATAAGGTAACGGGTGTTACTTATATTAACAGATGTGCAAGACGGTTATATATCGGTACAACGGATACCGCTACGGAATAAGGATTTTTAAATACAGGGATTGGAGAAACAAGGTATGGATTTTAAAGAGGCTTATGAAAAAGAGCATTTAAAGAATGCGGAGCTGGCCGGAAGAATTGCAGATTTAGAAGCAAAGAACGAGGATTTGCAGTACAAACTGGACCGGATTAAAAATAATCCTTTGTGGAAAATGAGTAAGCCGGCACGCAATGTGATACACTATCTCATCCGGCAAAAACAGCGTTTGGCAAACTGCGGGGGACCCAGAGGTGTTCTGGCGAAACTGAATTACAAAAAAAGAGAAAAGCTGGCCATGCGCCGGTTCGGTACCGAGAGTTTTCCGGACCAGCAGGAGGCGGCAAGACAACAGGCTGAAAAATTTGACCGCATGGTAAAGGTAAGTATTCTTGTTCCTTTGTTTAATACGCCAAAGGATTATCTGGTAGAGATGATTGAGTCCGTACAGAATCAGACCTATGGTAATTGGGAACTTTGTCTGGCGGACGGTTCTGACGCAGACCATGCATATGTGGGTGACATGTGCCGGGAGTACGTGGAAAGAGATAAGCGGATTGCCTACCGCAAACTTGACCGGAATGAAGGAATCGCCGGAAACACAAACAGGTGTTATGAAATGGCAACAGGAGAATATATCGGTTTGTTTGACCACGATGATATTCTTCATCCCAGTGCTCTTTATGAGTACGTAAAGGCTATTAACGAACAAGGTGCAGATTATCTGTACTGCGATGAGACAACCTTTAAAAATAGCGATATAAACAAGATGCTGACCATGCATTTTAAACCGGATTATGCTCCGGATAACCTGCGGGCCAATAATTATATATGCCACTTTAGCGTTTTCGCAAGAGAACTTCTGGAGGGCACGGAATTGTTCCGCTCCCAGTTTGACGGCAGTCAGGACCATGATATGATACTCCGTTTGACGGATAGGGCAAAGAAGGTGGTGCACGTTCCCAAGCTTCTCTATTATTGGAGATGCCATTCCGGAAGTGTGGCTTCCGGTATTTCTGCAAAACCTTATGCCATTGAAGGTGCAAAAGGTGCTGTGGCGGATCATTTGAGAAGACACGGTTTTGAACATTTTAAAATTGAAAGCACCAAGGCATTTGAAACCATTTTCCGGTTGCGTTATCAGGTAATGGGAACACCCAAGGTATCCCTTGTGATTGCCAACAAAGACCATGTGGATGATTTGAGAAGATGTGTTTCCTCTATTTTGTCAAAGTCCACCTATGACAATTATGAAATTGTGATTGTGGAAAATAATAGTGAAACCAAAGAGATTTTTAACTATTATGAGGACCTGAAGAAGGATCATAGTGATAAAATAACAATCGTTACCTATGAAGGCGCGTTTAATTATTCGGCAGTAAACAACTTGGGAGTGAAACATGCCTCCGGTGAGTATATCCTTCTTTTGAATAATGACACGGAAGTGATTACAGTAAACTGGATAGAGGAACTTTTGATGTATGCCCAGCGTGAAGATGTGGGTGCCGTGGGCGGCAAACTTTATTATGAAAACAAGACAATCCAGCATGCCGGTGTGGTAATCGGCCTTGGGGCTCATAGGACAGCCGGCCATACACATTATAAGCAGCCCAGACAGAACCTGGGATATATGGGAAGACTTTGCTATGCCCAGAATGTGACGGCGGTAACCGGCGCCTGCCTCATGGTTAAGAAGAGCTTGTTTGATAAAGTGAATGGTCTGGAAGAGAGTTTTGCCATATCTTTAAATGATGTGGATTTTTGTCTGAAACTCCGGGAAGCAGGGTATCTGAATGTATTTACTCCTTTTGCAGAGCTGTATCATTACGAGTCTATTTCCAGAGGTCTGGATGACCAGGGAGAAAAGGCAAAGCGGTATGACGCGGAGTCGGAGCGTTTCCGTGAAAAATGGAAAGTGCAGTTGGAGAAGGGAGACCCTTACTACAACCCGAACTTTTCCCTGGACAGAAGTGATTTTTCTTTAAAAATTATGTAGTATCTGTTATAATAACGATATATAACTATGTATGGGTAGGAGGAAATATATGAGTTACAAAGAGCAGTATGATTTTTGGTTAAACAGTGATATTTTCGATCAGGAAACAAAAGCGGAATTACAGGCGATTGCGGGTGATGAAAAAGAAATCGAAGACCGCTTTTATAAAGATTTAGAGTTTGGTACGGGCGGATTGCGTGGTGTAATCGGTGCGGGTACAAACAGAATGAATCTCTACACGGTTAGAAAAGCGACCCAGGGTCTTGCTAATTATATTTTAAAACAGGGTGGCAAGGAAAAGGGTGTTGCCATTGCATATGATTCCAGAAGAATGTCTCCCGAATTTGCGGATGCGGCTGCACTTTGTCTGGCTGCAAACGGAATTAAAGCATATGTGTTTGATTCCCTGAGACCTACACCGGAGCTTTCCTTTGCGCTTCGCACTTTGGGATGTATTTCCGGTATTGTGGTGACAGCAAGCCATAACCCTCCTGAGTACAACGGATATAAAGTATACTGGGAGGACGGTGCACAGGTTACAGCCCCCAAGGATAAAGAAATTATCGGCGAAGTAAATGCCATCACAGATTACAATGAAGTGAAAACCATGGACAAGGCAAAGGCAGTAGAAGCAGGCCTTTACAATGTAATCGGAAAAGAAATTGACGATGCATACATGGTGGAATTAAAGAAACAGGTTATTCATCCTGAAGTGATTGCGGAAGTGGCAAACGATATCAAAATTGTTTACACACCTCTTTGCGGAACAGGTAACCTGCCTGTAAGAAGAGTTTTGGATGAACTGGGCTTTAAGAACGTATATGTAGTTCCCGAGCAGGAAAATCCCGATCCTAATTTTACAACACTGGATTATCCCAATCCCGAAGACCCTAAGGCGTTCACATATGCTCTCCGTCTTGCAAAGGAAAAGGATGCGGACATTGTTCTTGCAACAGACCCTGATGCAGACCGCTTGGGTGTATATGCAAAGGATACAAAGACAGGGGAATATGTTCCCTTCACAGGAAATATGTCCGGTATGCTGATTGCGGAATATATTCTCCGTGAAAAGACAAAGGCAAATACAATGCCTGAAAATCCTGCATTGGTAACAACTATTGTTACTACCAATATGGCAGAGGCAATTACGAAGGCTTATGGAGTTAAAATGATCGAAGTGCTTACCGGATTTAAATTCATCGGTGAGCAGATCAAACTGTTTGAACAGACCGGCTGCAACAATTATGTATTTGGTTTGGAAGAGAGTTATGGTTGTCTGGTAGGTACCCATGCAAGAGATAAGGATGCGATTGTGGCAGTTATGTGCCTGTGTGAAGTGGCTGCTTATTGTAAGAAGAACAATATGACCCTCTGGGATATGATGTTGGAAACTTATGAAAAGTACGGCTATTACAAAGAGACCCAGTACACAATCACCTTAAAGGGTGTTGACGGTGCAAAACAGATCGGGGAGATTATGAATAAGCTCCGCACCAATCCTCCTAAAGCATTTGGCGACTTAAAGGTACTTCGTTTCAGAGACTACGAGACAGACAGAATTATTGATATGGAAACAGGAGCAGAGACGACAACAGGGCTTCCTAAGTCCAATGTTCTCTACTTTGAACTTCCCAACAACTTCTGGTGTTGTGCACGTCCTTCCGGAACAGAACCCAAAATCAAGTTCTATATGGGAGTAAAAGGAAACAGCCTGGAAGATGCAGAAAAACAGGTGGAAAAACTGACAGAGGATTTAAAAGCAGTATTATAAAAATATGGGCAGAATAAGCATTGCGAATTTAAAGAAAACTGTATATTACCTGAAAAGAAACGGGCTGCGGGATACATATCTCGCAGCCCTGGAACGTTTACAGGAAAAAGCGGAACCGGAAGACGGTTTTGAACCTATATCGGACACAGAAGCCGTAGCCCAGCAGAAAAAACAATGGGCGGAAGGCTTTTCCTGTAAGTTCAGTATTGTGGTTCCTACCTATAAAACCCCGGCGGAATTTCTTCGTGCCATGATTGATTCCGTGTTGGAACAGACCTATGCTGATTTCGAGCTTGTTTTGGCAGATGCCAGTGGGGATGACAGTGTAAAATGTGAAGTGGATAAGTACACAGATAAACGCATTGTTTATTTGAAACTGGAGAAGAACGGTGGGATCTCAGATAACACAAATGCGGGACTTCGCATTGCCACCGGTGATTATATCGGGTTATTAGACCATGATGATGTGCTTACCCGGAATGCACTTTTTGAAATGGCATCGGAGCTTGAAAAGGCATATATTGAAAAACGTAAAGTTGCTATTTTATACTCGGATGAGGATAAGTGCGATGAAACCGGTACAAAGTTCTATGAATCACACAAAAAGAAAGAATTTAATCTTGATTTAATTTTATCGAACAATTATATATGTCATTTTCTGGTGATGGAAAATCCGCTGATGAAAAAGGTGGGTTTCCGCAAAGAATATGATGGAGCCCAGGATTTTGATCTGGTATTGCAAGCGGTTGCTGAATTAAAGGAAACGCATGAGGCTGCCCAATGGAAGAAGTGCATTGTCCATATACCCAAGGTGCTTTATCATTGGAGATGCCATAACGGTTCCACGGCGGTGAATCCCGCAAGTAAAATGTATGCCTATGAAGCAGGAGGAAGAGCGATAAGCTCCTTTGTGGAAAGAATGGGTTGGACCGGCGATGTGGAGCCCCTGAAACATTTGGGCTTTTATCGTATCAATTACTTGCCGGATGTGTTTACGGTGAGAGAGGATGTTGGCGCCATAGGAGGACCTGTATATAAGGGTAATAAAATAACAGGTGCTATATATGAAGAAGACGGAACCCGGCCATACAACGGAAAGAGAAAGGGCTTTAGCGGATATATGCATAGGGCCGCTCTGCAACAAGAGGCTTATGGTGTAGATGTCCGGAACATAAGAGTGCGGGAAGAACTGCAGGAGCTCTACGAAGAAGTGACAGGAATGACCTATGTCCGGGATGATATAAAAAATAAATCGATCTTTAAAGAAGAAAAAGATTGGGAGAATCTTAGCCTTGCTTTTGCGAAAGAGGTGCATAAGAGGGGATACATCATTGTATGGGACCCTGATATGTAAGATGGAGGATTGTTTGTGAAGGTAACAGTTGTTATTCCAAATTATAATGGTAAAAAGTATATAAATGATTGTATGGATGCACTTGCCTTCCAAATGAACGAATCCGTTAAGGTAATTGTAGTGGATAATGGTTCCACAGACGGCAGCGTCGAAGTGCTTCGGGAAGAGTATTCTTGGGCCGGATTGGTGGAGCTTGGTGAGAATACCGGTTTTTGTAACGCGGTGAATGTGGGAATCCGTTTGTCAGAAACTCCCTATGTGATTTTACTAAACAACGACACCGTGATTAAATCAGGGTTTATTAATAATCTTGTATCTGTAATGGAAAAACCGGGGAATGAAAAAGTGTTTTCGGTCAGCTCCAAGATGGTTGATATGTACAGGCCGGAAATAGTAGATGATGCCGGGGACAGATATTCTGCGTTAGGATGGGCTTTTTCCAGAGGAAAGGGAAAGGATAGTGCAAAATATAACGTGCCTGTGGAAGTGTTTGCTGCCTGTGGCGGTGCAGCCATTTACCGGCGTAGTGTTTTTGATGAAATTGGTTTTTTTGATGAACTTCATTTTGCGTATCTGGAGGATTTGGATATCGGATACAGAGCCGGGATTTTCGGATACCGGAATTTGTACGAGCCGACAGCGGAGGTGCTTCATGCAGGAAGCGGTTCCAGCGGTTCCAGGTATAATGAGTTTAAGACAAAACATTCTTCCGCAAACAGTACGTATATTATATGGAAAAACATGCCGGTTGTGCAGAGACTTCTTAATTGGCCCTTTTTTATAATCGGATTTGGAATAAAAGCACTGTTTTTTGCGAAAAAGAAAATGGGACTCCTTTATATTAAGGGTTGCATTTCGGGTGTGACCAGAAGGTTTTTGCCGGAAGCAAGAAGCCATAAAGTACCTTTCCGGTGGAGACATATGGCAAATTATTGCAGGATCCAGTGGCAGTTATGGTTGAATGTATTCCGTAGAATTTGGGAATAATATGCGCAGATGTTACAACTATTTGCGTTGTACTTTTATGGTTGTTATTGTAAAATGTCCTTAGAAACAAAGTACGGAAAGAGAGATTGAAAGCCGGGTGGTATACTATGATTAAAGATAACCAGAAAGTTTTCAACAGGTTGCAGTTATTGGTAGATGCAGTCCTTTCGGTGGCATCGTATTTTCTGGCCTGGTACGTTAAGTTTTTCATATTGGATAAAGGCAGCGTGGAAGAGGGCATCGGTATCCTTCCCAGGGAGGTTTATTTTAAACTCCTTGTTTTTATTGTACCTGTTTATATGATTTTGTACTATTACTGTAATGTATATGCACCAAAGCGTACAGTAAAAAGACGTTATGAAATTGCCGGTATTTTTAAAGCAAACACTGTGGGATTGGTATTGTGCATTGTGGCGCTCTACGTCATGAAACAAATCCATATTTCCAGAACCATGCTTGTTATTTTCTATTGCTTCAATATTATTCTGACTTCATTATCCAGAGTAGTAATCCGTAGGATTCTGGCATCCTTCAGAAGAAGGGGCTATAATCTCAAACACATTTTGCTTGTGGGTTATTCCCGTGCGGGCGAAGAGTATATTGACAGGATTTTGGGAAATCCCCAGTGGGGATATGTGGTATGCGGTATTTTGGATGACTCTGTTCCGGCCGGAACGTTATACCGTGGCGTGAAGGTGCTTGGCAGAATTGATAATCTTCATGTTGTGCTGCCTCATAATAAATTGGATGAGATAGCGATCACTCTTTCCCTGAAGGATTATGACAGGCTGGAAGAAATTGTCGATATTTGCGAAAAGTCGGGTGTTCACACAAAGTTTATTCCCGATTACAATAGTCTTATACCCAGCAGACCATATACAGAGGATTTGGTGGGCTTACCGGTCATTAACATCCGTTATGTGCCCCTTTCCAATACTGTGAATATGTTTGTGAAAAGAACGATGGACATTATAGGTTCTCTGTGCGGTATTATTATCGCTTCCCCTGTTATGTTGATTTGTGCGGTTCTTGTGAAATGTACAAGCCCGGGGCCTATTATTTTCAAACAGGAGAGAGTAGGCCTACATAATAAACCGTTCTATATGTATAAGTTCCGCAGTATGGAAATTCAAAAGGAGTCTGAGGAGAAAAAAGCCTGGACGGTGAAAGGTGACCCCAGAGTGACCAAGGTTGGCAAAATAATGAGAAAGACCAGTTTGGATGAGTTGCCTCAGCTGTTTAATATTTTAAAGGGCGACATGAGTCTGGTCGGTCCAAGGCCGGAGAGACCTCTTTTTGTGGAGAAGTTTAAGGAAGAAATCCCCAGATATATGATTAAGCATCAGGTTAGACCGGGGCTTACCGGTTGGGCCCAGATTAACGGGTACCGCGGCGATACTTCTATAAAAAGACGTGTGGAATATGACCTTTATTATATTGAAAATTGGAGTTTGGGTTTAGATATTAAGATAATATTTTTAACATTCTTCACAGGCTTTATTAATAAAAATGCTTACTAAGTAAAGAAAGGCTAAGGTTTTAAAATGGCAAAAAATGCAAATCGTACCGACCGTAAAGGCGCTGCGGAAACGCAGGCGATTGCAAATGATAAAGAAGCCAAAAATACGAAAGCAAAACAAACAAAGGTAAGTAAACGTACGAAAGTTATTATTTTTTCAATGGAAATATTAATCCTCCTGGGTCTGTTTGTGGGATTATATATGTTAAGGGATTTTGGAAAGACGGGGATTGTCCGGGTGGATTTTGAGCCGGAAGATATTGAGATGAATGAACCCGTTAAAGAAAACGAGAGCATGAAGGAATACCGGAACATAGCGCTGTTTGGTGTGGATTCCTTGAGTGGTGCACTTACCAAAAACACCCGGAGTGACACCATTATGATTGCCTCTGTAAACCAGGAAACGGGCGATGTAAAATTAGTTTCGGTTTATAGGGATACCTATTTGAATCTGACCAACGAGAAGTATGAGAAATGTAATGCGGCCTACATGTACGGTGGGGCGAAGCAGGCTATGGCTATGCTCAATATGAATCTTGATCTTGATATTACAGACTTTGTAACAGTGGGCTTTGAAGGACTGAAGGCCACGATTGATGCCTTAGGTGGCGTATGGGTTGAAGTGGAGAAAGCAGAGCTTGTACATTTAAATAATTATCAGATTACCATGGCGGATAATTTGGAATGTGACTATACACCGGTGAAGGAACCCGGTTATCAGAAATTGGATGGGTTACAGGCAGTGGCATATTGTCGTGTACGTTACACCAAGGGTGATGATTTTAAACGGGCAGAGAGACAAAGGGAAGTTATTACTGCAATTGCGGAGCAGGCGCTGCAGGCTGATCCCCAAACCCTGATTGATATTGCAACCAATGTCAGTGAAACCGGAGCGGTTTATACGTCGCTTGATCTTAAAGAAATTTTGGAATTATTGGGAAATATAAAGAACTACCGCATTGTGGATGAAGCCGGTTTTCCGGCGGGCTCCTATTTAAGTACTGCAAAGTTAGGTTCCAGTGGTGATTGTGTGATTCCGCTGGATTTGGAGAAAAACGTAATACTTCTTCATGAATTTTTGTTCGGGACAGTAGACTATCAGGCCTCCGACACCGTAAAGGAATATTCGGATAAAATCAGGGAGAAGGTGCAAAAATACCGGCCGGACATGAAGTATCCGGACTAAAAATGCAAGGGCTGCATGGCGGCCCTTTTTGAACGATAAAGGCCCTTTGCATTAGGCTGAAAGGTGGAAAACTATGCACAAAATTGATATCGTGATTCCGACATATAAGCCGGATAAGGCTTTTATAGAATTGATAGAAAAATTGTGCCGTCAGACAATAGAGATTAATCGGATTATTGTCATGAACACAGAAGAAAAATACTATGAAAAATTGAAATTTGAAACCGGCATCAGTGAGAAGTTTAGGGAGTGCGTGGAAGTACATCACATCTCTAAACTGGAGTTTGACCATGGCGGAACCAGACATATGGGGATACAAAAATCCGATGCGGATATTGTAGTGTTAATGACCCAGGATGCCATGCCCGCAAATGAAAATCTGATTGAAAATTTGGTGCGTCCTCTGGAACAGGAAAATATTGCTGCGGCTTATGCAAGACAACTGCCGAATCCGGAACATGGTGAATTGGAACAGATTGTGAGGGATTTTAATTATCCAAACGTAAGTCACGTGAGAACCAAGGCAGATATTCCGGAAAAGGGAATTAAAACATATTTTTGTTCCAATGTGTGTGCTGCATATAAAAGGGATATTTATGAAAAACTCGGTGGCTTTATCCGGCATACCATTTTTAATGAGGATATGATATATGCTGCAGGGGCAGTGAAAGCGGGCTATGGAATCGCGTATGCTGCGGATGCCTGTGTGTATCATTCCCATGATTATACTAATATGCAGCAGTTCCACCGGAACTTTGACCTGGGGGTATCCCAGGCGGACCATCCCCGGATTTTTTCGGAGGTGCCGTCCGTGTCGGAAGGTAAGAAACTGGTCAAAGTAGTGACAGAGAAATTAAAAAAGAACAATAAAGCCTTGCTTTTTAAGTTTTATGTCCAATGCTTTTTCAAATACGCGGGATATTTTCTCGGAAAACATTATTCAAAATTGCCCCGCTTTTTGGTGCTGAAATGTACCATGAACCCTATGTATTGGAAAAAGATATAAAATTTTATGTTTTAAACATATTTTCGTCACAGAAAGAACACAATTCCTATTTATACTCGGATTATGGAAACGCGATGGTGCGAGAATTTAGGAAAGAGGTATTGTATGATGTATGAAAATGAAAATCAGAATACAAATAATTTAAATAACTATGGTGGCTTTAGTGGTACTTACCAGACGTCCGCACAGATGCCGGAGATGCGGCTGAATGTAGCGGCGGACCAAAACGGCCCGACAAAAAAGAAAGGCGGAGTAGGCAGATATTTTAGAAAAGTGTTGGGAAGTATCGGTCTTGGCTTAAGCTTTGGTTTGTTTGCAGGTCTCGGTTTTTATGCGGTGAGTGTAAGCACGGATTTTCTGGATAGTGTAAATCCGGGCGTTAACAGGATGGAGGTACAGGAAATTGTACAGGAAGCACTTTCCGGTACGACTAAGACCCAGAATAGTTCCCAAAGCGGCAAGGAGTCTGTATCCGGTATTTCCGTGACACAGAGTGTGACCGCAGTAACCACAGATGTGTCAGAGGTAGTGGAAGAAGTGATGCCTGCTATGGTGTCAATCATAAATAATTACGTTGAGAAGTATTCCTATTTTGGTCAGGTTATGCAAAGAGAAGGAAGTGCGTCCGGTTCCGGTATTATTGTGGGTGAAAATGAGACAGAACTTTTGATTGCCACAAATTACCATGTGGTAGAGAACGCGGCAAAGATAATGGTTAATTTCACGGACGGAACAGAGGCGGAAGCAGTTGTAAAGGGCACGGATTCGGATATGGATCTGGCTGTAATTGCCATTTCCCTGGATGCATTGTCTGATGAGACAAAAGAAGCGATTTCCATTGCAAAATTGGGAGATTCTGCCGCATTGAAATTAGGCGAGCCTGTTATTGCAATCGGTAATGCTCTTGGAATCGGCCAGTCGGTTTCCGGCGGATATGTCAGTGCCTTGGACCGTGAGATTACAATGGATGACGGAACAAAGGGGACCTTTATACAAACCGATGCGGCCATTAATCAGGGTAACTCAGGTGGTGCTCTTTTGAATATCAATGGAGAAGTCATCGGTATTAACTCCAGTAAAATCGGAGGAGAACTGGTAGAGGGTATGGGATTTGCCATTCCTATCTCAGCTGCACAGCCTATTTTGGAAGAATTGATGTCAAAAGAGACCAGAACAGAGGTTGCTGCAGAAAAGAAAGGTTACATCGGAATCCGTTTACAGACGGTAACGGAAGACGATTCCCAAAGATACGGTATGCCAAGAGGTATTTACGTGTATGAAGTGTTGGAAGGTTCCGGCGCTGAAAAAGCAGGCGTGCTTCATGGTGACATTATTACAAAGTTTGACGGAACCAGAATCAAATCCAATGATGAGTTACAGGAATTGCTGAAGTATTACAGTGCCGGTGAGACGGTGGAAATTACAATCATGAGAAATCAGTTTGGCTCTTATGAGGAAGTGAACTTATCATTAACGCTGGGGAAAAAGCCGGCAGAATAATATACAGTAAGCTACAACAATCCCCGCCGGATGAATCCGGCAGGGATTTTGGTGTGTGGAAAGGAAACAGTATGACGGATCAGGATTACAGGGAAGTAGTACCGGAAGAGGAAAAAACGGAGCCCGTGGAAGAAAAATCGGAGGATTTGGAAACCACGGCTGAGATTACAGAAGAGACAGAAGATAAGGAAAGCGAATATGAAGATGTTTGCTTTATTTGCCGAAGACCGGAAAGTAAGACGGGAAAAATGTTTAAGCTTCCCCAGAATATTTCAGTCTGTGACGATTGTATGCATAAGACCATGGATACCATCAGCCAGTTTGACTATCAGGGAATGTTGAATAATCCCGCAATGTTTAATGATCCTATGATGCAGGGCGGGTTCGAGATACCCGGAAATAATGGTGATACAGAAAATAAAAAGGGCTTTCCTAATATCCGGTTTATCAATATTTCGGATTTGCAGGGGGAAGGTGGAATTCCCAATAAGCAAAAACTGAAAAAGAAAAAGAAATCGGAAAATGCGGAACCCATACTAAACATCAAAGATATTCCCGCACCCCATAAGATAAAGGCCAGTCTGGATGAGTATGTTGTAGGACAGGAGCATGCGAAAAAGGTGATTTCTGTGGCAGTGTACAATCATTACAAACGTGTGGCCACAGGAACAATGGATGAGATTGAAATTGAGAAATCCAATATGCTCATGATTGGACCCACCGGTTCCGGTAAAACATATCTGGTAAAAACCCTGGCAAAGTTGTTGGATGTACCCCTTGCCATTGCAGATGCCACATCCCTGACGGAAGCAGGTTACATTGGTGATGATATTGAAAGTGTGATATCAAAGCTTCTTGCAGCTGCGGATAATGATGTGGAGCGGGCGGAAAGTGGCATTGTATTTATAGACGAAATCGATAAAATTGCAAAAAAGAAAAACACCACCTCCCGGGATGTCAGCGGAGAATCTGTACAACAAGGTATGCTGAAACTTTTAGAGGGGGCAGATATAGAAGTGCCTGTGGGGGCCAACAGTAAAAATGCTATGGTACCCCTGGCTACCGTAAATACAAGAAATATTTTGTTTATTTGCGGCGGAGCGTTCCCGGATTTGGAGCAGATTATTAAGGAGAGACTGACAAAGTCGTCCTCCATCGGCTTTGCGGGTGAATTGAAAGATAAATACGACAATGATAAAAATCTTCTTTCCAAGGTGACGGTGGAAGACCTTAGGAAATTTGGTATGATACCGGAGTTTATTGGCCGTTTGCCGATTATTTACACCTTACAGGGATTGTCGAAGGAGATGATGGTACAAATTCTTTCAGAGCCGAAGAATGCAATTTTGAAACAATATCAGAAGCTTTTGGAATTGGATGAGGTGAATTTAAAGTTTACCGACGGTGCATTGGAGGCGATTGCGGAAAAAGCCATGAAGAGAGAAACCGGCGCCCGTGCACTCCGTTCCATTATCGAAGAATTTATGCTGGATATCATGTATGAAATTCCTAAGGATAACAACATAGGTACGGTGACTATTACAAGAGAATATATTGAAGGAACCGGCGGACCTCTGATTGATATCAGAACAAATTATTTGCCGGATAACAAAATGTAAATATATTTCGTATAAATACTATTAAGAAGAAGGGCTATAATATGCATAATGAACTTTTTTCCATAGGACCTATTACAATTTATGGTTATGGTTTGATGATTGCCATAGGAATAGTGGCGGCTTATTTGAACACAGAACGTCTGGCAAAAAAATCCGGATTGGACCCGGAGCCGGTTTTTAATATTTTGATTGTGGGCGTGGGCCTTGGCTTAGTGGGTGCAAAGCTTATGTACTACATTACTGTTTTGGATAAGATTATCGAAAATCCCAAGATGCTTTTGGATATCAGTAACGGTTTTGTGGTATACGGAGGTGTCATTCTGGGTATTTTATCCGCTGCAGTGTATTGTAAGAAAAAGCAGTTACACTTTTTGAGATACCTGGATTGTGCAGCCCCTTCCATCGCTTTGGCACAGGGCTTTGGCCGGATTGGCTGTTTCCTTGCCGGCTGCTGTTATGGGGCAGAGATGGATTGTCCTATTTCCATTACCTTTACGGATTCTGCTTATGCACCCAACAATGTGGCACTGTTTCCCACCCAGTTGGTTTCCAGTGGATTTGATTTTATCCATTTCCTGGTGCTATGTGTACTGTTTAAGCACAACAAAAAGCCGGGAAAAATCGGTGCTTATTATCTCATAATTTATAGCATCGGCCGTTTTGCCATTGAATTTTTCAGAGGCGATTTGGGCCGTGGAAGTGTAGGTATGCTGTCTACATCCCAGTTTATTTCTGTTTTTGTAGCAATCGCAGGTGTGGCACTTGCCATCTGGCTTAGCAGAAGAGAGGAAAAAAACTCCCCGGAAGATTAATTTAGGGGCTGCTGCGGCATAGAATATAAAAAAACAAAAAGGTCGCAGTGATGGATTGCAGGGAAATGATTTTATCAGACGAGTATGCAGACTTGATTTTGGACTTTCCGGTGGATAAAGTTTCTGTGCCGGAGGGAGAAGGGTTTTGCGTACTTCCCGTTACAGCGGAACAACAGGTGGTATATACGAAAAGAAGAGGTGGGGAAGTCCCCGGATTGGATGAATATGCCTATCGTTATATGCCAAATTTATATGGACTTATGCAAAGTGATTTTGATCCCATTAGCCTCGAAGTAAGCGGGATTATATCCGTGCAACGACAACCCCTTTCCCTGACGGGACAAGGGGTTGTTTTAGCGTTTGTGGATACCGGAATTGATTATCAAAATGAAGCGTTTCGAAGGGCGGATGGCAGCAGCCGTATTTTGGCGTTATGGGACCAGACAATACAAACAGGACTTCCGCCGGAAGGATTTTTTTACGGGCGGGAGTATTCAAGAGAGGATATAAACCGTGCCCTTTCCTCGGATAGCCCATATGAATTGGTGGACAGCAGGGATGAAATAGGGCATGGGACTGTTATGGCCGGCGTGGCGGCAGGGAGCGTTTTAAATGGTGGCCGGGAGTTTCTTGGTGCTGCACCGGATGCAGATATTGTTGTAGTAAAGTTAAAGGAATGTAAACCTTATTTAAGGGACTATTATCTGATTTCGGATGAACCGGCCTATAGCGAAACGGATATCCTGTTGGGGGTAAAGTATATTCAGCAGTTTTTGGAACCCTTTGAAAGACCGGTGGTTTTGTGTCTGGGAATCGGAACGAATTGGGGTGACCATACAGGATCTTCGCCTTTGGCAAGATACCTGTCCGCACTCTCTACGAGACGGAATATGGAAATTGTGGTGTGTGGCGGTAATGAGGGAAATGCGGCACATCATTACAGGGGAAGATTGGAAACGGGAATTAATACGGGGAATTATCGCGACGTGGAAATAAGGGTTGGAGAGGGGGAAAGAGGTTTCTTTCTGGAATTTTGGGGGAATATATTGGACACCTATCTGGTGGAAATACGTTCTCCGGGCGGGGAAACATTGCCCGGAATCCGTCCGGAAATAGGGCAAAAATTGGACTACCGTTTTGTGTATGAGCAGACACAGGTTTCTATTTACAATGTGCGTGTGGAGAGCGATACGGGGGAACAATTAATCCTGATGCGATTTAATCAGCCTACGCCCGGGATTTGGCGGATCAGGGTGTTGGGAGCCGGTCAGATTAGTAACGGGGTGTTTCATATGTGGCTTCCCATTACTGCTTTTTTGAGTGGTGAAACTTACTTTTTGGAGCCGGAAACAGAGGTGACACTGACGGAGCCTGCAAATGGTGTAAATCTCATTTCGGTATCCGTATACAATGACGAAAACAATAGCTTTTACATTGCATCGGGACGTGGGTTTACAAGGAACGGAAGAATCAAACCGGATTTGGCGGCTCCCGGGGTGAATGTATCCACCCTGCGGGGGAAATATACCGGGAGCAGTATTGCGGCAGCGATTACAGCCGGCGCGGTGGCCCAGTTTATGCAATGGGCGGTAGTGGAAAATAACCGGGAATTTGTCACAAACCTGGATGTGAGAAACTATCTGATAAGAGGGGCGGTCCGGGAAGAAGATGTTTCCTATCCCAATGAAATGTGGGGGTATGGAAGATTGAATATAGAGGAAACCTTTGATGCGATTGCAGGAGTGTAAAAAAAGACTCTGAAGCTTTTGGGGCTTTAGAGTCTTTTGCATATATTTCATACTATTTATTATTTACCCGGCTGATAAAATCCTCCAAGACTTCAAAATAATTCTCAAAGGTTTTGCGGCAACAGTCAGGGTTGTTTATGACAATGCCGGGAACACGCAGCCCAATTAGGGAAAAACCCATTGCCATACGGTGGTCTTCGTAGGTATCTACGGCGCATGGGGTGGGGGTGCCGGGATAAATGGTGACGCTGTTTTCTGTTTCATCACATGAGATTCCCATTTTGCCAAGCTCCGTAACAATCGCATGGAGACGGTCGCTCTCCTGAAGACGGATGTGTCCAATACCTGTAATGGTGGTGGGGCTGTCGGCAAAAGGTGCAAGGGCTGCCAAGGTAATGGCCTGATCGGAAAAGGCTGACATGTCAGCGGTGATACCTTTGAGTTTTCCGTCCTTAGGTCCTGTGATGCAAAGTCCTTCCGGTGTGTCCGTTAACCGGCATCCCATCTGTACCAGTAAATCTAAGAATTGTAAGTCACCCTGCATGGATTTTTCTGTGACATGCTCTACGATAACGGAGCTGCCAAGCAGTGCCGCGGCAGCGTAAAAGTAGCAGGCAGCAGAAAGGTCCGGTTCGATTTGATAATCCAGGGCATGGTAGGTTTGACCGGATGCAACCTTATATAAGGTGTTTTCATCAAAACCGGATGTTTTGGAGGTAAGAACTCCAAACTGTTCCATCATAGTTGTTGTCATGTCGATGTATGCCATGCCGTGTGTGCCGAGAACTTCTATATTCATATCCTTTTCAGAAAGGTTTGCGGCAATAAGCAGGGCACTTAAAAACTGGCTGCTGCTTCCGATATCCACACTTACAGTGTCTTTGCCGAAGCCTTTTGATTTTAAAGTAAAAGGAAAACAGTCTGCCTTTTCGTGACAGATAATTTCGCAGCCCAGAGATTCCAGGGCACGGAGCAAAGGTCCCATGGGTCTGCGGCGCATTTGTTCGGAGGCATCCAAGTGCCAGGTTCCGGGGGTAATGCCCAGGTATGCGGTTAAAAATCTGGCGGCTGTTCCGGCACTGCCCACATAAATGGAGGCTTCGGATGCAGGGATGCTGCCACTGTGACCGGTGACGGTGATTGTTGCATTAGCCTCGTCTACATTTGTGTCAAACCCCAAAGCTTGGATGCACTTTAAAAAGTGGCGTGAATCGTCGCTGAAAAGACATCCCTTAAGGGTACTTGTTCCTTGTGCCAGGGTTGCCAGAAGCAGTGCACGGTTGGTAATGCTTTTGGAACCGGGCACGGAGACGGTAATGGTTTTGGGGTTGATTTTCCCTGAAACACAGGGGATTTTACGGGTGTTGAGATTGGAATCGTTAAGCATATATTGTATTCTTTCCCTGATTTAAATATTTTCTTTGATGCGGATGTCTACTGCCACATAGTGGTATTCTTTATCGGGCAGGAGACCGGTAGTCAGATATTCAAAAAGAATATCCAAGGGCTTACTTCCCTGGGTGCGGGGCTGTTGACAGATGGTTGCGGCGATGATGCCTTCCTCTACCAATTCCTTGGTGGTGGGTACCTTGTCAAAAGCAAGAATGGTGATTTTTTTCTCTTTATGTAGGCTGAGAACGGCACGGCATCCGCCGTAAACGCCGCCGGCCGCAAAGAACAGGGCGTTGATCTCGGGGAATTTGCGGAGCAATTCCAAGGTCTGATCGTAGCTTTCGAAATCATCGTCGTTGTTTACAACAGTTCCGGTGATATGTATATTCGGATAACTCTTTTTGATTTTATTTTCAAAACCGGCAATACGCTCCGTGTGACACAGGATTTTGGGCGAACCGGAGATAACTCCTAAGTTTACATCCCCGTAGGTCAGAAGATGCATGAGCCCGGCTGCGGTTTCACCACTTTTGGTGTAATTACTTCCCACGTAAGCAATGCGTTTTGAATTTTCGATGTCGGTGTTTAAGGTGACGGTAGGAATGCCCTTTTCCCACAATTCGTTTATTTTATCGCTGATTTTGGGGTCGTTGTAGGGGGCGATTGCAAGACCGCTGATTTCGTCAATCTCAACCAAATCGTCAATGGCCTTTAATTGCTCATCAATATCAAAACGGATTTGACGGATAATGACGGAGCAATTGTATTCTGCCAGTTCTGCCGCTTTGTTCTTTACGCCCTTTAATACGTCTTCAAAAAATGGATTGTTTTGGGAAAACAGTACGATGCCCAATTTCAGATTTTTCTTCTGTGCCGCGAGGACGAGACCTGCGCGGTTGGGGCGATAATCCAGTGCCTTTACAATTTCCCGTATTTTTTCTTCGGTAGCGGGGTTCACAGCGCCCCTGTTATTCAGGACTCTGTCTACGGTACCTCTCGATACACCCGCCAATTCTGCGATTTCCTTTATGGTAGCCATGTGGGGCTCCTTTCTGTTCCGATATCTCATTCAAAATTAGCACGAAAAAAGCACAAAGTCAATTTTCGTGCGTGCACAAAACGTGCCTGTGCACAAAAATTGTGAAAATCACTAAAAGCATTCGCTAAAAAAGGCTAAAAAATCATGTCGGATTGTGTAAAATTACAAAAACAAAAGTTTTATAATTCAGTTCTTGATTTTGGATACGAATCATATTATTATGAAGGTAACGTGCACGTGCACACACAGGAGGTGTAATTATGTTATATATTGGTATTGACTTGGGAACCAGTGCAGTAAAACTGCTTCTCATGAACGAAAAAGGTGAAATCCAAAACATCGTTTCAAAGGAATATCCTTTGTATTTCCCTCATCCGGGTTGGTCAGAGCAGAAGCCTGAAGATTGGTATGAGCAGACCATGGCAGGCCTCAAAGAACTGATGAAGGATGCGGACAAGAGCCAGGTTGCAGGTATCAGCTTCGGCGGTCAGATGCATGGTCTGGTTATTTTGGACAAGGACGACAATGTAATCCGTCCTGCTATTTTGTGGAACGACGGACGTACATTTGAAGAGTGCGATTACTTAAATGACGTAATCGGTAAAGAAACTCTTTCCAAATATACGGCTAACATTTCTTTCACAGGTTTCACAGCTCCCAAGATTCTCTGGGTAAAAAATAAAGAGCCTGAGAATTTTGCAAAAATTGAAAAAATCATGCTGCCTAAAGACTATATTGCATATAAGTTGACAGGTGTGCATTGTACAGACGTTTCCGATGCTTCCGGTATGCTGGTATTTGACGTACAGAACAGATGCTGGTCCAAGGAAATGTGCGATATCTGCGGTATCACAGAGAACCAGCTTGCAAAGATTTACGAAAGCTACGAGACAGTAGGAACCGTGCTTCCTGAAATTGCAGCAGAGCTTGGCATTTCCGAGAATGTAAAAGTGGCAGCAGGTGCAGGCGACAACGCGGCAGCAGCTGTAGGTACAGGTACCGTTGGTGACGGTATGTGTAACATTTCCCTTGGTACAAGCGGAACAGTATTTATTTCTTCCAAGAAATTCGGAGTAGATAAATTTAACGCTCTTCATTCCTTTGCACATGCAGACGGAAGTTACCATCTGATGGGATGTATGCTCAGTGCAGCTTCCTGTAACAAATGGTGGATGGACGATATCATCGGAACAAAGGATTACGCAGCAGAGCAGGCAGATATCACAAAACTTGGTGAGAACCACGTTTACTTCCTGCCTTACCTGATGGGTGAGCGTTCTCCTCATAACAACCCTAACGCAAGAGGTACATTCATCGGTATGACAATGGATACCTCCAGAGCAGACCTGACTCAGGCTGTACTTGAAGGTGTTGCATTTGCACTGAGAGATTCCCTTGAAGTTGCAAGAAGCCTTGGTATCAACATTGAACGTACAAAGATTTGCGGTGGCGGTGCTAAGAGTCCTCTTTGGAAGAAGATTATTGCAAACGTACTCAATCTGAAAGTAGATATGATTGAAAGTGAAGAAGGTCCTGCAATGGGCGGTGCTATGTTGGCAGCAGTTGCTTGCGGCGAATACGCTTCCGTAGAAGAAATCGCAGGCAAACTTGTAAAGATTATCGATACAGTTGAGCCCGATCCTGAATTGGTAGCAAAATACGAGGCACGCTATCAGCAGTTTAAAGAGATTTATCCTGCTTGCAAGCCCATCTATGATATCATTAAATAATGGTTTCAATGACGCTTTAAACATATTTTTAAGGAGGAAAGTCAAATGAAAATTTTAAAAGTGACAGATCCTGCTTTCGCTAAATACGGTAGAGTAATCGACAACGTAGATTTTACCGGTTTGGTGGCAGCAATGAAAAAAACACCTCTTCCCGAGGCAGTAGTTTATGAGCCTTCCGTTGAAGAATTGGAAGCACTTCCCGTTATGGAAGAATTGTCCAGAGTTGCTTATGGCGAGATGCCTATCCAGATCGGATACTGCAACGGACACAACGTTATGCTGAATGCTCTTGAGTATCACAGAGATTCCGAAATCAATGTGGGCGGAACAGATGCAGTTCTGATGCTTGGTCTTTTGTCTGATGTAGAAGCAGACCATACATACGATACTTCCAAAGTAGAAGCATTCTTCCTTCCTGAAGGAATGGCAGTTGAAGTATATGCAACAACACTTCACTATGCACCCTGCAGTGCAAATGATGGCGGTTTCCAGGTAGCGATTGTACTGCCCAGAGGAACAAACTATCCTTTGAAGAGTGCACATGCAAAGGTTGCAGACGTACTTGATGCTAACGGCGGTGCAACAAACGAAGACGCACTGATTACAGCAGTAAACAAATGGTTAATCGGACACGCTGAAGGTGGTCTGGATGAAGGTAGTTTCTTAGGACTCAAAGGCAAGAACCTTTGCCTGACAGAGGACTTTGAATAAATGGCAGAATATGCCGGAGAAATCAAATCTTAATCCCTGCCGAAAGGGCAGGAATAAATAAGGAGGATATAACAATGATTAATTTACCCCAGGTAAAAGTTGGTGTGGTTGCAGTCAGCCGTGACTGTTTCCCTGAATCTCTGTCTGTGAACAGAAGAAAAGCACTTATGGATGCTTACACAAAAAAATATGGTACAGAAGGCGTTTATGAATGTCCTATTTGTATCGTAGAAAGCGAAATCCACATGGTTCAGGCTTTGGAAGATATCAAAGCTGCAGGATGTAACGCTCTTTGCGTATATCTTGGAAACTTCGGTCCTGAAATCAGTGAGACTCTGCTTGCTAAACACTTCGATGGTCCTGCAATGTTCATCGCTGCAGCAGAAGAGAGCCAGGCTGACCTTATGGACGGACGTGGCGATGCTTACTGCGGTATGCTGAATGCAAGCTACAACCTGAAACTGAGAAACGTAAAAGCATATATTCCTGAGTATCCCGTTGCTGACGCTGAAGGTTGCGCAGATATGCTTCACGAATTCCTTCCTATTGCAAGAGCAATCGTTGGTCTTAGCGATCTGAAGATCATCAGCTTTGGTCCCAGACCTCTCAACTTCCTTGCTTGTAACGCTCCTATCAAACAGCTTTACAACCTTGGTGTTGAAATCGAAGAAAACTCCGAACTTGACCTGTTCGAAGCATTCAAGAAACATGACAATGACCCTCGTATCCCTGCTAAAGTTAAAGAGATGGAAGAGGAACTTGGTGCAGGCAACATGAAGCCTGAAATCCTTCCTAAACTTGCTCAGTACGAGCTGACTCTCCTTGACTGGGTAGAAGCTCACAGAGGTTACAGAAAATATGTTGCTATCGCAGGAAAATGCTGGCCTGCATTCCAGACACAGTTCGGATTCGTTCCCTGCTATGTTAACAGCCGTCTGACAGGTATGGGTATCCCTGTATCTTGTGAAGTAGATATCTACGGATGCTTGAGCGAGTTCATCGGTACATGTATCAGTGAAGATGCAGTTACTCTGCTCGACATCAACAACAGCGTTCCTAAGGATATGTATGAAGAGTCCATTAAGGGCACATTCGATTACACACATGAAGATACATTCATGGGCTTCCACTGCGGAAATACATGCTCAAGAAAATTGGCATTCTGCAGCATGAAATACCAGAAGATCATGGCTAGAAATCTTCCTGAAGAAGTAACACAGGGTACTCTGGAAGGTGACATCGCACCTGGCGACATCACATTCTATCGTCTGCAGAGCACAGCTGACTGCCAGCTTCGTGCTTACATTGCACAGGGTGAAGTACTTAACGTTGCTACTAAGTCCTTCGGTGCTATCGGCGTATTCGCTATTCCCGAAATGGGCAGATTCTATCGTCACGTTCTGATCGAGAAGAACTATCCTCACCACGGCGCAGTTGCTTTCGGTCACTACGGCAAGGCTCTGTACGAAGTATTCAAGTTCATCGGTGTTGATGTAGAAGAAATCGGCTTCAACCAGCCTAAGGGAATGCTTTACAAGACAGAAAACCCTTTCGCATAATTTAGCAGTTGATGCTATAATCGAAAATCAAAGCGGTCCGGATAATCCGGACCGCTTTTTACTTCACTGGATTTCCCTGTGAAGTAAAAAATGCTTCGCAAGGATGCACATTGTGCATTCTCTTTGAAGAAAAAACGCGAAAAGCGTTTTTTTCTTTTTTCATCTTAATTTATTCTATCTTTTTGGAAGGGGAATGGAGTATACTTATCATTGGAGTATTAGGGAAAAAATATCAGATTGAGAGATAGAAA
>JAZNGC010000005.1:0-25124 GCA_045589155.1 Lachnospiraceae bacterium | reverse complement strand
CATAATAAGTCCGTTCGACTTGCATGTGTTAAGCACGCCGCCAGCGTTCATCCTGAGCCAGGATCGAACTCTCATAAAAAGTTTCGTCCAGGTCCTCAAAATGCTTCTGGCATTTTTTGTCCCGTTAATTTACCTTGTTTTAGGTTTCGTTGTTCTGAATAATTCTTTAAGAATTTTCAGGGTTGCATTGCTGTTTATTTGTCAAAGTTCATTTTGGTAAGAGATACTTACCAAACGGAGAAGGAGGGATTTGAACCCTCGCGCCGCTATTAACGACCTGCACCCTTTCCAGGGGTGTCCCTTCAACCTCTTGGGTACTTCTCCACAATAGTTGACGATTGGTTTCCAGTTATTCACTTTTAAACAATCTCGGGGAGAAGGTATCTCCAGCGGAGAGGGTGGGATTCGAACCCACGCGCCCTTGCGGACAAACGGTTTTCAAGACCGCCTCGTTATGACCACTTCGATACCTCTCCGTGCGCATACGCCGTAACTCAGCGCAAGACTTATATTAACAAAAAAGAATTTTTGTGTCAACAACTTTTTTTATTTTTTTTGGTGTTTTTTTAACTTTTTCCCAAACTACAAAAATTTCACTATTCCCTATAGTTTTTTCAAAAATACTGCTGCTATATCCATGTCCTCAGGGGTCGTGATTTTTATATTTTCATAACTGCCACGCACCAGCCTTACCGGCCTTTTCATAATAGTTTCTACCACCATGGTATCATCCGTTACATTCACGCCTGCGGATTCCAATTCCGGCAGTCTCTCTATCAATTGTCTATACGCCTCAAAAATCAGATTCTTTTCAAAAACTTGAGGAGTCTGAACCATCCATACTGATTTCCGGTTTGGAGTCTGTGCTGCAAATTCATTTTCATCCGCAATCTTTATGGTATCCTTAACCGGCATCCCCACAACACAAGCATCATACTCTAAAACCGCATTATAGGTATCTGCCAGAATTTTTTCTGTAACAAAAGGTCTTGCTCCATCGTGAATAAATACATATGACGGCTCTTTTTCATTTCCCGGCCGCACAACCGACTCCGGACACGGGGTAAGCACCTTCAATGCCTCCCATACGGAAAAATATCGTTCCGCACCACCTTCAATCACTTTGCTTACTTTATTAAAAGCATACTTTTTTACAATATTATCCGTTGCATAGGGAATCTCATCTTTCCCTACCACCAAAATAATCTCATCGATTATTTCACTCTGTTCAAAAGTATTTAATGCATACCATAAAACAGGTTTTTCATTTAAAAGCAAATATTGCTTTGCCACATTGCTCTGCATGCGTTTTCCCGCACCTGCTGCCAATACTATGGCTGTACATTTCTTCTTCATAGGCTTATCTCTCACCAAGTCTTAAATTCGGTACCGCGTTCAAATCCAATCCGCTGCGCACTCCTTTAACATACTCATAATATCCTGCTACACCAATCATTGCTGCGTTATCGGTGCAATAAATGGGGGATGGATGATAAAATTCTATTTTCTCTTGCTTACATCTCTGTTCAAAGGCTTCTCTCAAGGATGAATTGGATGCCACTCCACCGGCAATTGCAAATTTGTCAAACCCATATTTCTTTACTGCGTGAATGGAATGATCCACCAAAACATCGATGACCGCCTTTTGAAAGGAAGCGGCCACATCTGCTTCCACTACCTTCTCACCTTTCATCTGGCATCCGTTTAAGTAGTTCAGCACTGCGGATTTAAGACCGCTAAAACTGAAATCATATTCGGATTCTTCTACCTTTGCCCTGGGAAAACGGATGGCATCCGGATTCCCCTCTTTTGCCAGCTTATCAATTTTAGGGCCTCCGGGATAACCCAGACCGATGGCTCTTGCCACCTTGTCAAAGGCCTCACCTGCCGCGTCGTCTCTTGTTCTTCCTATTATTTCATATTCCCCATAGTCTTTTACCACAACAAGATGGGAATGTCCGCCGGACACAACCAGGCAGACAAAGGGAGGTTCCAATTCTTTGTTTTCAATAAAGTTGGCACTGATATGTCCTTCTATATGATGTACCCCAACCAGAGGAATGCCTGTTGCAAAACTGATTGCTTTTGCAGCGGAAACACCTACCAGCAATGCTCCTACCAGCCCGGGACCATATGTAACTGCTATGCCATCAATATCTTTCAATGTCACTCCCGCTTTCACGAGTGCCTCTTCAATTACCTGATTAATCTTTTCAATATGCTTTCTCGATGCAATCTCCGGCACCACCCCACCATACAGCGTGTGCAAATCAATCTGTGAGAAGATTACATTAGACAAAACTTCGCGGCCGTTTTTTACAACCGCCGCTGCTGTTTCATCACAAGAACTTTCAATTGCTAAAATCAAAATATCTTTTTCCATGTCTTTTTCCTTTACCGGATTATTACTTGGGATTCACATTACTTGCACTATCCCAACCATATATTTTCCAATGTCCTTCTTCATCCTTGCGCAAAAGAAATACCTGATCTATATCTTGTTTGTTATTTCCCTGTTTAAGGGTGTATATACAATGCAGTCTTGCAAATTCATAACCATCCTCCGGGAATTTGTCCACGTCCGTGCTGACAGATATCAAATAGGTAGAAATTGTAATTCCATTATCCTTAAATTCATCAATCGCCGCACGCAGGCTGATAATATATTCACCCCAACCATTGTTTTCCAAAAGTTCATCGTCGTAAAGTTGGTTTGCTTTATCCGCAAGTTGCTCCAATTCACCATCCGAATATTCTTCATTATAAAAGCACTTTGTGATCTCACTGTAATACTTAATCACTTCCTTGGGCGAGGGCGGATAGTTTGTTTCTAAATTGCGCATCAGGACCTCCTGAACAGCGGTAAGTTCCGGATTCAATTCCTGCTGGGCTTTTTCTTTATTGCTGAGATAATAGTAATAGCCTACCATTACCACAATCATCAATATTATAACCGCTCCGCCTTTTATATTTGACTTTGTGGACTTTTTCATAAGAACTACCTCCGTTCCTCAGATGTATTTCCTTTTCCGGCTCCTTGCTAATCTTCAAATTTCAGTTCTACGGTTCTGCCATCCTTAGCCGCAACCGCTTCCGGGAAAATTTTCTTTACTGCTTTCATAAAATCTTCTGGCCTTGGCAGGGAGGGACTGTAATGTGTCAGCCACATTTCTTTTACCTTTGCCCTTTTTGCCATATCAGCCGCTTCATAAAATGTCATGTGTTTGTATTCTCTCGCCTTATCCAGTTTGTCCGGCTCGCCGTACATACCTTCGCAGATGAACAAATCCGCATCAGCAGCATGTTCTACAATCCCCTCCGTAGGTCTTGTATCTGTGGTATAAGTTACTTTAAGCCCTTTTCTCGGCTCACCCAGTACCATATCAGGGGTGTAGACCTTTCCGTTTTGCTCTATTGTTTCACCTTTTTGCAGTTTACTCCAAAACTGTTTTTCCAGTCCCAGTTCCATAGCCTTTGCTACCTGGAATTTTCCGATACGGTCAATTACCATATTATATCCGTAACAGGTTACATTATGATTTACGCGGAAGGCCTCCAACCTAAATCCATCAAACTCTATGGTCTGGAAATTTTCCGTCAGTTCCATATACTCGATTTCAAAGGGAAGTTCCGGAGCGATCACACGCAATGCAGAAACCACTCTTGCAAGGCCTTTAGGGCCAATCATCAAAAGCGGTTCTGTTCTTTCCGCATTTCCCATGGTAAGGAGCATCCCTGGCAAACCACTGATGTGGTCTGCGTGATAATGGGTAAAGCACATAATATCAATAGGCTTAGGGCTCCAGCCCTTTTCCTTCATTGCTACCTGGGTTCCTTCTCCGCAATCAATCAAAATACCATGTCCGTTATATCTCATCATAAGAGAAGTCAGCCATCTGTATGGTAGCGGCATCATCCCACCTGTTCCCAACAAACAAACATCTAACATTTTAAATTACCTTTCCACCCTAAAGCAATTCCTGCTCCGGGCTTTCTTCTACCGGAATTACAAATTCATTGATTATTTCATCGTAACATTCCTCACACAGTTCAAACCGGTGGCGTACACCATCTCTTTTACTGAAATAACCAAACGCATGGTCCGCATGAAAACAGCCTTCCTTTAGGATACCTCTTTCCACCCGCATATGGCGCCCGCATTTATTGCAAATCACATCCTGTAATTCCATACTTTCTTCATTATTATATTTTCTCATACACATAGTCCTCCCTGTCTCATTATACAGGGTTTTATGCAAATTTTTAGTGGTAAGTATTGTATGCCCTTCCTATCTCTTCCACATTATAAGAGCGTCCTCCGTGGGTTTTTCATAAAAGTTTTTACGCACGCCTTCTGAAACAAACCCCAGTTTTTCATAAAGAGCAATTGCTCCTGCGTTACCGGCTCTCACTTCCAGCGTAAAGGCATTAACACCTCTTCCCGTCGCCCATTCCATAGCAGTGGTAAGCATTTTTTCTGCCACGCCGCATCTTCTTACAAAAGGTGCCACCGCAACATTTGTAATATCCGCTTCATCAAAAGAGGGAATCAGCCCCATGTATCCGGCTAACACACCGTCCACATAAGCTGTCACAAACAAACGCTCCGGATTTTCCACTTCCTCCAAAAAAGCATTTGCAGACCAGGGAACAGAAAATGTTTCGCTCTCCAGTTTCGCCACCGCGGGAACATCTTCCGCTACCATAGAACGGATCTCCAAGCATCTATCGTCCGAAAGCTTCCATTTTACGGTTCTATCCATTCGCTTTTTCCTGCTCCATTCTCTCCCGTTCCGCTTGGCTTAAACGCAGATAATCCGGTTGATGCTCTGCGGCAGTCTGGATTTTTCCTTCCTTATAATAAACTTCCGCAAGTGCTCCCAATGCGCCTGCACTCTGTCTATTTCTATGTGCCGGTGCAAAAACAAAGGGCACTGTCATTTCCTCTTTAATAATCTGTGTGTAAACAGGAACACCATCTCCAAGGAAAATCACTTCCCTACCAAAGTCATTCAACGTTCTAATAATCTCATGGATGTCCGCCGCACACTGTTCTGCAACAGGTTTCATTTCCATATTGTACTCACTGCCGGATACAAATTCATATACCCCTGTGTAAACCTGATTTCTTCTGGCATCCATAAGGGGACAAACCAACTTGTCCGTTCCGTATAAATTATATGCCAGGGCATCCAGCGTAGGCACCGAAATCAAAGGCTTATCCAAAGCCAGTCCCAGTCCCTTTGCCGTTGCACTTCCGATACGCAGTCCGGTAAAAGAACCGGGGCCCGCCGAAACAGCAATGGCATCCACTTCCTGCAAATCCAACTCTACCATCTTCTTCACTTCATCCAACATGGGAAGCAGCGTCTGGGAGTGGGTCTTTTTATAATTAATTGTATATTCACCGATTAGAATCCCGTCCTGCACCAGGGCAACAGATGCCACAAGTCCGGAACTGTCCAGTGCTAATATTTTCATTGTCCTTGCCTTTCTGCTACGCTCCGATTTCCTCAAAAGTAATTCTGCGGTAATCAAAGCCTTTTTCCAAATCTTTTTCTATTGTGATACGGCAATACTTATCCGGCAAAATCTCTTCAATCAGGTTTGCCCACTCAATTAGGCTAATACCATTGCCGTAAACATAATCCTCATATCCGATTTCGTCCATTTCTTCCACGTCACCGATGCGGTACACATCAAAGTGGTAAAAGGGAATTCTTCCCTCTTCATAAACCTGTACAATTGTAAAGGTAGGGCTGCTTACCGCTTCTGTAATCCCCAGGCCTGCCGCCAGCCCTTGGGTAAATACAGTTTTTCCAACACCCAAATCTCCAATCAGGGTATAGACCTGGCCGGGCTTTACCTGTTCTCCCAGTTTAAAACCAAGTTCCCTGGTATCCTTCGCGGAAAAACTTTCCACTACTTTTATATTCATCTCGTTTCCTCCACTATATTTCCTACCTTACTGCTTGATTTTCACCTTGGAGGCATCCATATGAGTAGATATCATTTGAATCACATGCATATTCCGGTCTTCTAAATCTCTTTTCGGAAAAATGCAGGCATTTACCTTGCTGGTATATATAATAATACTTCTGTTGGTAGAAATGGCTTTGTACATATCTTCCCATTTCTGTGTTTGGGATTCCTCTCCCTGGGATACCGTGATTCCTTCTTCATCCAATACATAGTGGAGAGGTTTCTCAAATGCAGGATTCCTAAGCACCTGCTGTTTGCTTTTAATCCACAATGTATAAGGAAGATAAAGCAAAAGCACCATACCAAGGATTACAAAAATCCATTGTTCCTTCATGGCACCGGCCACTACCATTATGGCACCTACCCCATTCCCCAAAATCCCGGACATACTGTAGTAGGTATGCCGCATCATATAATCATATAAATCACCGGATTTTATTGTTACATCAAATTCAACCATCTCTTTAACATTCCGCCTGTTTCTAAAATTTACATCAGCAATAAGCCCTGTCATCTTTCCATGAAAGAAAAGAGCACCTACCAAGGCAGGCGCTCTCCAAGGCTTTTCTATTTAATTATATTGATACACATAGGAAAAAGCAAGTTATTTTATACCGCTTTTAATGATGATACTTAAGGGCTTATATATGAGCATAGTCACAACAGATACGGCTGCTCCCTTTATTATGTTCAGCGGTACTACTGCAAATAAAACCAATGTATTAACATCTTTGATGGATGGATTTACCGCTGTTCCCATGGCTACCAGATTTTCCAAGGGGAGTCCATACAAATCCGCAAATGTGGGAATCAGATAAATCGCATTGAAGGCAGATCCAAACACAGTCAATGTAATGGTTCCTGTAATAACACCACTCAGTGCACCCTTCTTTGTCTTTACAAATTCATATACTGCACTTGCCGGTAAAATCAAACTGCATCCCACACAGAAGTTTGCCAAATCTCCTACAAAAGCCGTGCTTGTTCCTTTGATGCAAAGTTTCAGTAAAATCTTAAGGAACTCCATCAGCACTCCTGCAACAGGGCCAAATGCGAAGGTTCCTATCATAATGGGAATCTCACTGAAGTCCAGTTTGTAAAATCCCGGTGCAAAAGGCAGGGGGAAATCAAACAAGTGCAAAATCATGGCAATGGCGGAAAACATTCCAATCATAGCCATTTTTCTGGTAGAAAGCATCTTCACTTTCTCACCACGTTTTTTCTGTGCCATTTTCTCGATTATGTAAGCTACTACAAAAAGTACAACCACCACCGCCAAAAACTCCAGCACACGGCTCACATTTTCTAAAACACTGTTCCAAAGTCCACTCATTTTTTAATCTCCTTTCATTTTCGGAAGGAAATTCTCCGTATCGTCAGTTATGCTACGCCCTGTAAAACAAAAACCCCGGAATACACTTATTCCGGGGTATAAAAAGGCGCACGAATGCTAACTTTTTCTTCTTTCATCCAGACTATACTGTTGGTACCGGATTCAAACCGATTCAGCCACCCGTAAAACAGGCAGGTCGTGGACTTGTCTCAACCGAGCATCACCACCAGTAGGGAATAAAACACAGCCTTGCAATGTTCGCACCCAACCCCGAAGAACTTACTTCAATATTTTATTTCGCAATGTGAGGCTGAATGGTGTGTCCTCACATTACCTTTCATAGAATACTTCCTTTGGTCCATACTGTCAACCAAAAATTTTGCAGCTACATTCCACTTTATTTTTGTACATCCTTCCCGATTCTCATGGTAAGGGAAATACGTTTCTTGGCAACATCCACGCTAAGCACCTGGACATCTACGATATCACCTACACTCACCGCCTCAAGAGGATGCTTGATATATTTTTCCGTAATCTGGGAAATATGAACCAGACCGTCCTGATGCACACCGATATCTACAAACACACCAAAGTCAATGACGTTGCGTACAGTGCCTTTTAAAATCATTCCCGGTTTTAAATCTTCCATATCAAGGACATCACTGCGAAGGATGGGCGCAGGCATATCTTCTCTGGGGTCTCTTGCCGGCTTTTCCAGTTCTTTCAAAATATCGGTCAGAGTAATTTCGCCAATGCCAAGTTCCTCTGCCAGTTTCTTTTTGTCACGGACTTTTTTCTCAAGGCTTCCTACAGAAATACCTTCTCCTGCCGCACTTTCCACCACAGGGGCTACTTTTGCAGGGCTTTCCGCTGTGATACCGCCGGAAGCAGAAAGAGCTGCTGCAAGCGCTTTGCCCATAGCAGAGTTTGTATTCTTAATCTGAACAGGCTTTACCTTATTTTTAGGCTGTCTCTGGTCTGTCTGACCTTTCTTATCCGCTGGCTTCTTTGCTCCGCTGGCTTTTTCTTTTGCCGCTTTTTTCTGGGCTTCCCTTACATCATCCATGGTAAGTCCCAATTTATCCAAAAGTTGCTTTGCTGCTTCATAAGATTCCGGGTGCACACTGGTTGCATCCAAGGGATTATCCCCATCTGAAATACGCAAAAATCCGGCACACTGTTCATAAGCTTTCGGTCCTAATTTTGCCACCTTAAGAAGCTGGGCCCTGCTTGTAAATCTTCCGTTTGTTTCTCTGTAGTCCACGATGTTCTTCGCAATCACTTTAGAAATACCGGAAATATATTCAAGCAAGGATGCAGATGCAGTATTTAAATCCACACCTACCTTATTTACGCAGTCTTCCACAACGCCACTTAACGCTTCGCTGAGTTTCTTCTGGTTCATATCGTGCTGATACTGACCGACACCGATAGATTTGGGATCAATCTTAACCAACTCTGCCAAAGGATCCTGCAAACGTCTTGCAATAGATGCCGCACTTCTCTGTCCTACATCAAAGTTCGGGAACTCTTCGGTTGCCAATTTACTTGCAGAATATACGGAAGCTCCTGCTTCATTTACAATTACATACTGCACGGGAGTATCCAGTTCCTTAATCAATTCTACGATAACCTGCTCCGATTCTCTGGATGCAGTACCGTTACCCACAGAAATCAGGGAAACATTGTATTTATTAATCAGACGTTTTAACTCTACCTTTGCTTCTGCCACCTTATTCTGGGGTGCTGTAGGATAGATAACCTTTGTATCAAGCACCTTACCGGTGGAATCCACCACCGCCAATTTACAACCGGTACGGAAGGCAGGGTCCCAACCCAGAACCACTTTTCCGGCAATAGGGGGCTGCATCAGAAGCTGCTCCAAATTCTTTCCGAACACACTGATAGCGCCATCCTCTGCTTTTTCTGTTAAATCACTTCGGATTTCTCTTTCAATGGCCGGTGCAATCAATCTGTCGTAACTGTCGCGCACAGTTTCCTGTAAAACCGGAGTAGTGACAGGGTTGTCATTTATAATCACTTTCTTTTCCAAAAAGGTATAAATTCTCTCAACAGGGGCATTGACTTTTACAGTCAATATCTTTTCATTTTCACCACGGTTCAGTGCAAGTACTCTGTGACCGGCTGTTTTTTTCAAAGGCTCCTCGTAATTATAGTACATCTCGTATACGCTCTCTGCCTTTTCATCTTTTGCAGCAGAAGAAATACTTCCCTCTTCCATAGTAATATTTCTGATATAAATACGGTAATCTGCTTCGTCGGATACAGATTCTGCAATAATGTCTTTTGCTCCCTGTATCGCCTCTTCCACAGTCTTTACCTGCTTGTCCGCTTCCACCGTATCACCGGTTACATATTTTGCCGCCTCCTCTTCGATGGGCTCTGTTGTCTCCTGGGCCAGAATAAACTGTGCCAGTCCGTCCAGACCTTTTTCCTTCGCCACACTGGCTCTGGTTTTTCTCTTCGGACGATAAGGGCGATACAAATCCTCCACCACTACCAGAGTTTCTGCCGCAAGAATCCTTGCTTTCAATTCCTCTGTCAGTTTACCCTGCTCTTCAATACTTCCAAGTACCTGTTCTTTCTTTTCTTCCAGATTGCGCAGGTAGTTTAATCTCTCATATAAATTACGCAATTGCTCATCATTGAGCGAGCCTGTTGCCTCTTTACGATAACGGGAAATAAAGGGAATGGTATTTCCCTCGTCAATCAATTTTACGGCAGCTTCCACCTGCCATTTCTGCACCTGCAGTTCTTCGGTAATCTTCTTAATGATGTCCATATTTTTCAATCCTCCAAGGCTCTTGCCCTTGTTTTTTCAACACTAATATTATACTGAAATTTGCGGTGTGTTTCAAGAACAATTCGGCACTTGGGCCTTTGTCTTTTTTTCTTTTGTTTATCAAAATATAATTTGTATTTACTGACAAAAACTGTTAATATGAAATTGTAAAGTAAAAGGATTTTTCTTTAGGAGGTACGTTTATGGGACCACTTTCCATCGGTTACAATTCCATAAATCCATATCCCGGCGGATATACTGCCGGACACGCTTCTGTTACCTTTCCTGACAGAAATCCGAGTGTGGGAAAGTCAGAAAACGCTTCTCCGCAAGGTGTTCAAAAAACTCCGGGCGTAGAGGGCGAATGTCAGACTTGTAAAAACCGTAAATATCAGGATGGTTCTGACGAAATGGTATCCTTTAAGGCTCCCACCCACATATCTCCCCAAGCTGCCGCTGTCAGTGTAAGGGCCCATGAGCAGGAGCATGTTTCCAATGCCTACAAAAAAGCAGCCTTGGAAGATGCCGAGGTGGTCCGCGCCTCTGTAACCATACATACGGACATCTGCCCCGAATGCGGACGTTCTTATGTGTCCGGTGGTACCACCGAAACACAAATCAAATACACAAACGAAAAGTCCCCCTACCAGCAGGCAAAAAAAGCTGCTGACGCATACAAATATAAGGGGATGCACATTAATCTTGCATTATAGACCAAACAAATTTATATATGGAGCATCATTATGAATTACAGATATCAGACCAGTTCAGAATTAAAGGCATTGGCCCGCAGACAACTTGAAGGAAAATACGGTATCGCAATCGGAATGCAACTTATAACGGTTCTTATAAGTTTTGCGGTTTCCGTACTGATTGTCACTTTTTTCCCCGCCACCTCCACTGTCACTTATCTCATGCAGTTATTGGTTTCATTCATAGCCTCAGCTCTGATTTATGTGACCACAATCGGTACCACTCTGTACCATTTAAATATTGCTTGCGGAAGACCATATGGTTTAAGCGATCTTTGGTATGGCTATAAAAATCAGTTTTCCAAATCCTTTTTGCTTTCTCTGTTAATGACCGGGATTACCTTTTTTTACCAAACAATCATTGAAATACCCATGAATCTGTTTACCATTACCATGGATATAAAGTATATGCTTTGGACACTCATCCTTTTCCCGGTTGCCACTGCCCTTTTCATGTATCTGGCGCTGATTTTTTCCATGGTTTTCTATTTAATGTTAGATTATCCTTCTTACAGTACAGGACAAATTTTGAAAATCGCACCACAGATTATAAAAGGACACAAAGGAAGACTTCTCTATGTGGAGCTTAGTTTCCTCCCTTGGATTTTACTCAGCTTTTTCACCTGTGGTATCGGTATCCTTTGGGTTAATGTCTACCGCAATATGACACTGACTAATTTCTATCTGGACCTTAGAAGTCCACAGCAGCAACGCTTTGATCAGACCATTTAATTTAACAAAAAAAGTTCAGTCTTATTTGACTGAACTTTTTTTAAAATCATATTTTTGTTTTAGAACCCCTTTTTTCACATGTCGGGCATCGTAAAAATCTTCATTTGTCATTTCTATCTTATACGGATCGAAAGAGCCTTGTACCTTCAAACCATACTCCTCTGCCAGATACTGTGCATATTTCTCCAATTCATAGATCATGGGATATTGGGTTTCGTGTACCCTATCCCACAAATAAGGTGCATAGGGTGTCATAAACAACTCAACTTCTATCCCCTTAGACTGCAAATGTAAAATCAGCTTTTCAAAAATTTCTTTATTTTCTTCTGTAAGGGAAGCATACTCACTTACACTGTTTTCCATCCAGTAAGTATCGCAATAATGCTTTACACTTTCCAGCGTCACCGTCTCCATTGCGTCAGAATACACCATACTGTAATCCGGTAAATAACGGGCTACTGCACTGTCTTTTTCCACCGGAATCCACCGCTTGGAAAATAAGACCTCCGTTCCCTCTGATTTAATATATTCAACTGACCACTGGAAATAGGTTACCGAAAACAATTGGGACAACTTTGTCCATGCGTTTCCGCCATCTGCCACCTCCGGTATTTCTTCCGGTTCCTTTCCCTCCAATATTCTCAGCATATATTCCGAATAGTCCATGAGTCTGTCATGTCGACCGTCACCATAGTAAATTGCTTTGTCAAACAATCGGGTATCAATGTTCAAAATGACACGCTTTGGATACTTTCCATTTATATCCAACAGTCCAAAAAAGGCCAACAGATCATAATAATCTCCGGCAGAAACTGCCATGTTATAATAGGAGTTTGTCCCCACCATTTCAGAATCCACACACATGGCTACACTGGCACCCCAAACCATGGTGTCCACCTCATCCTGCATGTTTTCAATTATATACTGGGCCACTTTTCTTTCATCCAAATTATTGCTCAATACATGTACAGTCTTGCCTTCCATCATGGCATTCCCCAGTTCTCCACTGAAATCGTGAAAAATATTTCCGGGATCTGCCAAGAAATTAATGCCTGTAAACAGTACCAATACCGGTATCAGGAAAAGAAAAAGCCGCACCCATTTTTTCTTATCAGACTTCATTTATATCACCTCAGAACTGAAAATAGATAAAAGCGGAAGTTCCAACCGCACCATAGAGAACTACACATGCTATTACCAGATAAACTGCTCCCCAGCGTACAATCGTTGGCAATTTATCTAAGATTCCCAACACAGAAATCTCTTTCCATTCCAGAAAATCCACCACCATAAGCAGTACCACCGCTACAGAAAGAACCAACAGTTTTTCCATTCCGATTCCGCACTGTGCAAAGGTTGCCATAAAGGAAGGCCGTATTCCAAAATTGGTAATCAGTCTCAGCATAGCACCAAAACCATCTGCAACTGTAGCCGTGTTGGAAAAAATCCAGGAAACCGCAATCAAAAGTAAGGTTCTGGACATCTGAAATGCCATAAACGCAGGATTGTTTTCTTTTATTTTTAGCTTCACCTTCAGTTTTTCAAACCAGGGCTGGAAGAAATCCCCTAAAATCAAATAAGAGCAGGGAATCACAGCAGAAGCCATATAAAATCTGGGAACGCCGCCATGCCATAACCCCAGCAGGGACCAGACAATTATCAGCGACAAATATGTAGGAATCTTCTTTCCCATGTTTTTACCAAATCTCTTTTTTGCCCTCTTACCAAGATTCACAAAGGTTTTGGTTTTCAATACCGGGTACATGATAAAGTCCTTAAACCAGCCTCCCAGTGTGATATGCCATCTTCTCCAAAACTCCGACACAGTGAGGGAGAAAAACGGAGACTGAAAATTCTCAGGCAGTGCAATGCCGAAAAGACGTCCTGCTCCCAGTACAATATCCATGCAACCGGAAAAATCCCCATAAAGCTGCACTGCATAGCAAAGGACACCAAACCACAGCATTATGCTTGACTGATTGGCATAATCCGCAAAAATCACCTGCACCACCGGTGCCAGACGGTCTGCGATAACCAGTTTTTTAAAATATCCCCAAAGCATACGCATCAATCCCAGCCGGATATTCTCATATTCCGGGGAATGTTTTTCTCTAAACTGTACGCCAAGTTCCCCAAACCGGCACACCGGACCGGATATCATATGCGGAAAGAAACACACAAAATCTGCCACTACCACAAAATTCTTTTCCGCACTGTAGTTTCCCCAATACACCTCTACCAGATAGCCCACAGCAGACAATGTAAAGTAAGAAATACCAATAGGAGCCGCAAAATCCAACCATGAAATGTCAGCTTCAATGCTGAACAATCCAAGCAGTAGTCCCCCGATGTTAAACACATATTTCAGCACCACCAGGTTCATTACGATCAGTAAAATTACAACTCCCATACACGCAAAGCGTTTTCTGTTTTCCATTATAGAAATTAATCTGGCACCACCGTAGGTCAAACCTATCACCAGTGCCAGAATCAATCCCATTTCTATCATTTTTTCGCCGGATGCACACAGAAAGAAAACAATGCTGCATGCAAACAACACATACTTTTGCATTCTTTGAGGAGACAGATAGTATATAACCAATGCTATCGCCAGAAAGCAAAAGAAACTAAAATCAATCAAACTCATTTTTCTTCTCCGGTTTATTTGCCCAGTTCGATAATAATGTCTACCATTTCACCTACATTTTTCATGGTAACAACCTTACCCATGGGAATTTTAAAGGAGAACTCCTCCTCAACAGCCACTACCAAATTGATGTGTTCAAAGGAGTCCCAACCATCTACATCATCTGCAACCGTAGTGTCGCAAAGCTCGATGGAATCATCGTCAAATACATCCCGAAATACCGCTGTCAATCTCTCATAAACCACTTCTCTATCCATATTATCTCCAATCTGCACTCTTTGGTGCACTCCGCTTTCCGGTTTATTCTGTGGACCCTTCTGTCTTGCCTGTACTTAACCATTTCAAATATGCATTAATAAACGTATCCAATGCCCCGTCAAGTACTGCATCTGCATTTCCGCTTTCTGCGCCTGTCCGATGGTCCTTTACCATAGTGTACGGTTGCAATACATAAGAACGTATCTGATTGCCCCATGCAATATCCTTTACCTCACCTCTGATATCAGACAATTTTTCAGCATTTGCTTCCTGTTTTAAAAGGAACAGCTTTGCTTTCAACATCTGCATTGCCTTATCCTTGTTTTGGAACTGGGAACGCTCATTCTGACACTGTACCACCGTTCCCGTAGGAATGTGGGTGATACGGATTGCAGAGGAGGTTTTATTGATATGCTGTCCACCCGCACCACTGCTTCGGTAAGTATCTATGCGCAGGTCCTTCTCATCAATTTCAATATCCAGGTCCTCTTCAATATCCGGCATAACCTCCAGGGATACAAAGGATGTCTGACGTTTTCCTTGGGCATTAAAAGGTGAAATCCGCACCAAGCGGTGAACTCCTTTTTCTGATTTCAGATAACCATAGGCATTTATGCCGTTTACCTGGAACGTTACGGATTTAATTCCCGCTTCGTCGCCATCCAGATAATCTAAAACTTCTACGGAAAAGCCCTTGCGCTCCGCCCACCTTGTGTACATACGGTACAACATAGAACACCAGTCGCAGCTCTCCGTTCCTCCGGCACCCGCATTTAATTTTAAAATCGCATTGTTTTTGTCATATTCTGCAGCAAGCAAGGTTCCGATACGGATTTCTTCAAAGGTTGTCTCAAAACTTTGAAGTTCCTGCTGCACTTCCGGAATCAGACTTTCATCATTTTCTTCATAACCTATCTCAATCAGAGTCAGAATATCCTCAAATTGGGTTTCCAAATCTGTATAGGTCTGTCTGATGTCTTTCAAATTTTTTAATTCCTTCATTAATTTATTGGAACGGTCCGGCTCATCCCAAAATCCGGGAGCCTCCATTTCCATTTCCAGTTCTTCGATCCGCTTTGACTTGTTAGCCAGGTCAAAGTGAATCCCTCACTTCCGCTAAAGGTGTTTCGTAGCCAAGCAATTTTGCTTTCATCTGGTCTAATTCTACCACTTAACGTCACCTACTTTCTATATTCTGTCTATATGCATGTTATGCTTTCCTGCCACAACATTGTTTGTATTTTTTACCGCTTCCGCAGGGACAGGGATCGTTTGGATACACCTTAACGTTGTCTCGTTTTACGGGAGTTTTTGCCATACTGCTATCCTTATTGGTTCCTGTGATTTGCGCCACCTGCTCACGCTCCACGTTCTGCTGAACCTGTACTCTGAACAGCATTCGGACCGTATCTTCCTTAATGTTGGAAGTCATTTCATCAAACATTTCGTAACCGCTTACCCGATATTCTACAACCGGATCTCTCTGACCGTAAGCCTGCAGACCGATACCCTGACGCAACTGATCCATATCATCAATATGTCCTGTCCATTTCCGGTCTATAGCCTTAAGCAGGATTACACGTTCAATTTCACGCATCATCTCTGCCTCAGCAAACTCTGCTTCTTTGCTCTCATACAGCTTTACAGCCTCCTCTTTTAACTGCTGTTTCAGGCTGTTTTTCTTCTGTACTTTAATCCGGTCCATGGTAATCACTTCCAAAGGTATAATCGGAAGAAGTAATGTGTTAAGTTCGCTCAAATCCCAAGTCTCGGGAGCAGCATCATCACCGATTACCATATCCACGCTATTTTCTGTAATGTCTGTTACCATCTTGAGGATAACTTCTCTCATACTTTCGCCGTCAAGCACTCTGCGACGTTCACTGTACATAATGCCGCGCTGCTCACTCATAACGTTATCATACTCAAGCAGATTCTTACGGATACCGTAGTTATTATTTTCAATCTTTTTCTGGGCTGATTCAATGGCGTTTGTCAACATACCATGCTCAATTTCCTGATTCTCGGGAATGCCCAGTGTATTAAACATGGTAATCAGTCTCTCTGAACCGAACAGTCTCATCAAATCATCTTCCAGTGAGATATAGAATTTAGATTCACCGGGGTCACCCTGACGTCCGGAACGTCCACGGAGCTGGTTATCAATACGTCTGGATTCATGACGCTCTGTACCGATAATCTTCAGACCGCCTGCAGCCTTTGCCTCATCATCCAATTTAATATCCGTACCACGGCCCGCCATATTGGTCGCAATGGTAACGGCACCATGGATACCTGCATCCGCAACGATTTCCGCTTCCAGTTCATGGAATTTTGCATTGAGGACTTTATGGGGAATTCCACGTTTCTTCATAAGAAGACTCAGTTCCTCAGACGCCTCGATGGTAATCGTACCTACAAGTACCGGCTGTCCTTTTTTATAAGATTCCTCAACAGAGTTCAAAATTGCAAGGAGTTTTTCTTTTCTTGTCTTGTAAACCGCATCCTGATGGTCAATACGTGCCACAGGCTTGTTGGTCGGAATTTCAATAACATCCATTCCGTAAATATCACGAAATTCTCTTTCCTCCGTAAGAGCTGTACCGGTCATACCGGCCTTCTTTTCAAACAAATTAAAGAAGTTCTGGAAGGTAACGTTTGCAAGAGTTTTACTCTCTCTCTTAACCTTTACTTTTTCTTTTGCCTCAATTGCCTGATGGAGACCGTCAGAATAGCGACGACCGGGCATAATACGTCCGGTAAATTCATCGACAATCAGTACCTGCTCATCCTTTACAACGTAATCCTGGTCCCGGAACATAAGATTGTGGGCACGCAGTGCCAAAATAACATTATGCTGGATTTCCAAATGCTCCGGGTCAGCCAGATTGTCAATTTGGAAGAATCTTTCTACCTTATCGATACCTTGAGCTGTCAGATTGATAACCTTGTCCTTCTCATTGACAATAAAGTCACCTGTCTCCTCCTGAACGATACCCATAATGGCATCCATCTTGCTCAAATCCTTCATATCGTCACCGCGTTTTAACTGGCGCGCAAGGATATCGCAAAGTTCATAAAGTTTTGTAGACTTTCCGCTCTGTCCGGAAATGATAAGAGGTGTGCGGGCTTCGTCGATAAGCACAGAGTCCACCTCGTCGATAATCGCGTAATGTAAATCTCTGAGCACCAGCTGGTTTTTGTAAACCACCATGTTATCTCTCAGATAGTCAAAACCAAGTTCATTATTCGTAACATAAGTAATGTCACAAGCATATGCCGCACGACGCTCATCAGAATTCATGCTGTTCAACACAACGCCAACCTTAAGGCCCAGAAACTCATGAACCTGTCCCATCCAGGTTGCATCACGGTGTGCCAGATAATCGTTAACGGTAACTACATGGACACCTTTTCCCTCTAATGCATTCAAATATGCGGGAAGGGTAGATACCAATGTTTTACCTTCGCCGGTTTTCATCTCAGCGATACGGCCCTGATGTAAGATAACACCACCGATAAGCTGTACCGGGTAATGCTCCATATTCAAAACACGTCTTGCAGCTTCCCTTACCGTAGCATAAGCCTCCGGCAGAAGGTCATCCAAGGTTTCACCCTCTTCCAGACGCTTTTTAAATTCTTTGGTTTTCCCTTTTAATTCCTCATCTGTGAGTGCCTGCATGGCAGGGCGGAATGATTCAATCTTTTCCACGATGGGAGCAATTCTTTTCAATTCTCTCTCACTATGGGTACCAAATAACTTTTCAAATAAATTCATTACTGTATTCCTCTCTTTTTGCTTCTCCTATCTAAAGTTAAAAGCACTCCGATTATTGTAACAGATTTACTTCCTATATTCAACCAAAAGCCATAATGCTCCTATAAACATTTTGTAAATAAACTGTTAATTTTACGGTATAATTTGACAATTATTCACAATAATTTTATAATTAGTAAGGTTACAAGTAAATTTCTTGAAGAGGTATGATTTCTTATGAAAAGATTACACACAGCATTTTTACGACCGGGTATGATTACCTGTGAGGACGTATTCAGTTTATATGATCAATTGCTGATTTCAAAAGACACCGTTTTGACAGACGCTATGATTTCCATCATGTCTGCTCACGGTGTGGTAAACGTACTGGTCAAAGAACGTGTAAAGCAAGAGGAACCGCAGACATACTCACAGCGGGTAAAAGATTCCATAGAATTCAAGCAATTCAAGACCTTGTACGAAGAGGAAATCAAGGATTTACGCGCCCGTTTGAAACTTGTTACCGACAATGACGATATGGACGTTGAGTATTTTTACAATGCTATCCAACGTTTGCTTGCAAAAGCATCTTCCGGAATAGGCGTTTTTGACTTATTACAAAACATGCGGGAATACGATGATTCTGTTTATACACATTGTATAAGCGTAAGTATGATTTGCAATATCTTTGCCCAGTGGCTCGGCTTCTCACCAAAAGAAATCGAAACCGCCACTATTAGCGGCTTACTCCACGATGTGGGTAAATTGCATATCCCCGAAAAAATATTAAAAAAACCCGGGAAATTGACTAAAGAAGAATATGAAATTGTTAAGAAACATACTGTAACCGGGTATAAATTCTTAAAAGAGCAGAAATTAGATGCTGCCATTTGCAACGCAGCCTTAATGCACCATGAACGCTATGACGGCTCCGGTTATCCGTTACACCTTGCTCAGGACGGAATTACAAAATATGCCAAATTAGTTGCCATTGCCGACGTGTTCGATGCCATGACAGCAGCTCGTGTATACCGCGGCCCCTTGTGTCCCTTTACCGTAATTGAAATATTTGAACAAGAGGGACTGCAAAAGTACGACCCTGCTTATATCCTGCCATTTTTGGAGAACGTAGTCGTAACCTACATTTCCTTCTCCTGCATTTTAAGCGACGGCAGAACCGGAACCATCATCTACATAAACAAACATAAATTGAGCAGACCCATGGTTCAATGTGACGGAAAATATATTGACCTTTCCCTCACACCCGACTTACGCATTGTTTCTTTAATTTAAGGAATATTATTTCTTTGTTTCAGTCCAACTCATATTATATGCAATTGATGACGTTGATTTTTTCTGCTCCCGATACATATCAGGAGCAGAAAACCCCTATACAGAGGCAATTTATGGCTATCTAACTATAGCCTCTACTTCCTGCTCCGGTTTATCTTGGAATGCTCGGGTACGAAATTGTCAAAACTGTTTATATCAATTGCGAACTCGTCAAGCACTTTCCCCCGCAGATCGAAGTGTTCGGATTAATGAACACGGTATTTTTATGTCGCATATAATTCTGATGCTTTAATGTTAAGTAGTTTTAAGGAGATTTAATTTGAACAAAGAACTTTTAAATGACATTAAAAATTTAAAATACGGAAAATGGCTTATAAGGCTTCTCCTCGCAGTTGCTGTACTGACCTACGGCTACTTCGTGACCCATTCTTCCATAGGAATGGACGATACCGCAATTGAAACCTATTTTGTAGATGGATTTGCACCATACGTTGGCAGATGGACCTTGTTCCTTTTAAACCGCATTTTCAACTTTGCCACCTATACCCCTTATTTTATGGACATCTTGGGCGTAGCCTTGCTATGTCTTGCGTCCTATCTGTTTTGTGTACTTTGGACCCGCATATCCGGCGGTAAAATACACACCTTATCATTGATTGCATTTGCCACTATATTTCTTACCTATCCTCTCATTGGTGAAGTTTACATTTTCTATCTCCACAACGGAATCTCCCTTTCCTTTTTACTCATGGCATTTACCGGTTTGGCATGGTGGGATTATTTATCCAGGGGCAACCGAAGACAGTTGATTTGGATGACTATTTTTTTAAGTCTTGCAATTGGATGCTATGAAGCTTTTGCAACAGTATACGTGACACTAATTTGTGGAATTTATATTTTAGGCATTATAAAAGAAACTATTGAAAACAAAAAACTAAAGATTTGGTTAAAAGATTTGACATTTGCCATTCTCCCCTTAATTTCAGCCATGCTTATCCGCACCATTGCATATTCTGCCATTTGTGCAGCATTGGGACTGGATACCAGTGCCAGAGATATGTCTACTTTATATCTCTGGTTTGTTAATCCACCACTTGTTCTGCTTAAGGATTTGATTTACCAATTTCTGATACGTTTCGTCTGCAATGGAGAATATATCTTTGGGGTGAAAGTTTTTGCAGTCACTACTGTCGCTTTCATTCTTTCCTCATTGACATATATAATTGCAAAGAAAAAATGGATACTATTACTCTTTGGAACAGGAATTCTTGCAGGTCCCTGGCTTTTAATTTTCCTTCAACTTGTGATTACACCTTATCGTGCCACTCAAGCTCTTATGCTATTTATCGCTTTCGGCTGGCTTATCTGTTTTGAATACTTATTCCTAATTAATTGGAAAAAATGGACAAAAGGAATTCAGGTTTGTGCTGCTATTATTTTGTCAATAGTGGTCTTCCGTCAGGCCTTCGAATTACATCAATATTTTTACATTGATGCTGCAAAAGACGAGTATAATAAAGCTTATTGCCATGAATTAGCGCAAGAGTTGCTCCGAAATCACGACACTTCTAAACCTGTCATTTTTATCGGTCAACGCCAGATGACCAAGGCTTTTAGCAATCAGCTGTACTTGCCCTTTAATTCTCAAGAATATAGGGATTTCTCCCAGCAATTCAATTTCGGTAATACCATTGCCTTTACAAACTTTGTGGATGACCGGTACGGCTATCGCATTTATGATATCGCTGCTACGGACACTATGGATTGGATGAGTTACGCCGATTTAAACGATGGCGAATATGAAGTTTACCGCTACATGGAAATGTTGGGATATAAATTTGAATATCCTGCTAAAAATATAATCCTAAAAGTCCGGGACACTGCCATGAATCTCCAAGACACAGATCCTTATCCCATTTGGCCCGAAAAAGGCTCTATTGCAGAAGACGAAAACTATATTTATGTATATTTAGGCAGAGTCTTAGTGAATTTCTGAGTAAATAGTTTATTTTCCGAAACGTTATTGAATTTCCCCATAAATGGCATATTTTCCGAACTGTTACGGAAAGAAGAAAATTATAATACCTGTCCGCCTTGGAAATACCTGCTATACAGATATTTTCCCGGGCAGACAGGTATTTTTATGTCGAAGTTTGAAATGGCAAACTCGCTATGCGAACCTGCCGCACAGCTTATGCACCATCCAAACCACCCTATCTTTCAATCAGCTCGCCACTTAACGAAAATCCTTCTACACCGAATAAATCATCCATTTTGGACATGAACTATCATTCAGGAAACTTCTCGCCTCATTAATTGGTTGTCGGCATCTCCACCACTTCAAATTCCCCTCTACAAACCAAAGATTAATGCAGTTTCCGCTTCTTAAATCCACACCAGTACAAGCAAAATCACGGCAAATAGGAGATTTATACCGGTGAACACCCTAAAATACTTCCCTTTATTTTTAGGTTGTTCCTTAGCGAAAAATTTATAAGAGATCAGACTTGCCAAAGATGCAATCAAGGTTCCCAGTCCACCAATATTCACACCCATCAGAAGTTCTTCCCAGCTTTCCGTAAATCCCGACAACAACATACACGCCGGTACATTACTGATCACCTGGCTGGATAAAAAGCCGAGGATCAATTCCCTTCCCCCGATCAGATTTTCCAACCAATTGCGCACCATCTCTATTCTTCCCACATTTCCGATAAACACAAAGAAACACACAAAAGTCAGAAGCAGATTATAATCCACTTGTTTTAAAATATGTCTTCTCACAATCCACGTACCTATGACTGCTACCATCAAAGGAAGCGCAAAATGTATAATTCTAAGAACTGACAGTATACTCAGAACAAATAAAACGCAAAAGAAAATAAATGCTGATTTAACTTTAGCTTTTTCATTCGGACTCTCGTCGGACTTATCCTTCCCGGTACCATTACTCTCGTCCAAATCCCTAATTTCAGCCATTTCACTGTTCTTTTGGACAAGGCATGCAACGGTCAAAAACAAAAACGACACTATTGTCATTGGTCCCATTGTATGCAAAAACTCTGTCAATGACATTCCTGACACCGCATATAAATAAAGATTTTGAGGGTTTCCGATAGGTGTTAACATGCTTCCCAAATTAGCCGCCACGGTCTGTAATACAATAACAGTTGTCATTTTATCTTCCAACCCTGCCATTTTCAAAAGTAGGATTGTCAGAGGAACAAAGGTAATAAGCGCCACATCATTTGTGATAAACATGGAACTGAAAAAGCAAAGTGCCATGGACACAAAGCAAAGCCCTTTATATCCTCTTACCTTTTTTAATATCACCGTTGCCACTTTTTTAAAGAAGCCCAACTCTTGCAAACCTGCCATAACTACCATCAGGGAAAATAAAAGTCCCAGCACCTTATAATCTATATACCCTATGTACTCCTTATCCGGTTTTACGAAAAATACAGAGATTATCGCCAGCAAGGCTGCCACCGCCAAGATGGTCTCTCCTTTTATAAATTCTATTATCTTCTTTGTAAAACTCTGCCCTCTCATTCTCAGAGTCCTCCTGTTTTATATTCTAAAATCTTCTCTTACGGATACTCCCATCCCTTTTGCCCACGACAGACACTGCCTGTAAAGCGCCTCTTCCCGCAACATACCAAATCTGTGTGCATCGTAACCAATCACCGCTTCAGTTCCCACCTTGGCAGCAATTTTCCAAAACTCTTCACTTGGATAGTGTACATTTTCATATACCCCACTCATATTAATTTCCATGGGTATTCCTAACTGCTTGCACCCCATGCAAAGTCTTTCCATCTGTTCCTTATAAAAGTTTCGGTCTCCGGTAAATTTTGGCAAATCCGGGTGAGCCAGGTAGGAAAACGCTCCCGTTTTAAGGCCTTCCAGCACTGTATCTACATAACCCTGCAGCAGTTTACCGTTATCTGCCATACGGCTCATGAAATTGGACGGATGCTCCATCCCCAGATAATGCTGTCCCATAATCATATAATCCACCGGATATTTCTGCAACTCTTTCTGCAACTCTTCCCAATAATCCGGGAGATACTCCGCCTCGAAGCCTATTTTGATATCAATTATACCCTTATACTCCTCACGCAGGGAAAGCAGGGTTTCAAAATATTCCGGCAGCTGACTCATTTCCATTCGAATCGGCGACACATAATCACGAAAAGGCCATGGAACATGGTCCGAAAATCCGAGAACCTCCATTCCGGACTCTATTGCCGCTTCAATATATTCTTTTTCTGTACCGGCTGCATGCTTGCAGCGCCACGTATGTGTGTGATAGTTGGCTCTTTTCATTGTTTCATTTCTCCAAGGTGTTTTTTTCCTTGCATTTCATTAAATGCTGTAAGTACTTTCACTTCTCCGATTTTACTGCTCTCCATACCAGAAGTCAAGAAAGACCATGCTCCGAGATACTTTTTCATATTGAAAATAATCTCATCTGATAGTATAATTCAATTAAGTTTATGAAACTGCTTACATTATTTTTTCATATTTTATTCTGACTATAATTCATTTTTATGGTCAATGAAGGGAAACATACTATGACAAATATGACAATCTACGATATATCCGAAAAAGCCGGTGTTTCCATTGCCACTGTTTCCAGAGTACTGAACGGCAGCAACAACGTCAGCGAAAAAACAAAAAAGAAGGTGTTGGATGTTATCCAACAATATGAGTACACTCCCAATGCTTTTGCCAGAGGGCTGGGCCTTAACTCCATGAAGACAATCGGTCTTATGTGTGCCGACTCCTCCGACCTATATCTCGCAAAAGCCATTTATTATATAGAACGTCTGCTCCGTGCAAACGGCTATGACAGCATTTTGTGTTGCTCCGGTTATGACCTTAGCGACAAAGAGAAGGCCATGAATGTGCTTATCACAAAAAAAGTAGACAGTGTTATTCTTATCGGCTCCAATTACATATACGAAAAAGAGGAAGACAACAAATACATTGTGGATGCCTCAAACCAAGTCCCTGTTATGCTTTTAAATGCAGCCTTGGACGCTCCAAACGTATACAGTATTATGTCCGACGACTTTACTTCAGTATATGATGCAACTACACAAATGATAAAATCCGGTATTAAAGACATTTTGTACTTTTACAACTCCCCTTCCTATAGCGGAAAGAAAAAATTGGCCGGATACCGCGCCGCAATGGATGAGCATGGACTTTTAAATGCGAATCTGATTCAATTTTACAATGGTTCCCACGAAGACATCCACTCTATGTGTGAACACCTGATAAAGGCCGGCGAAAAAGGATTGGTCTTCCACGGTGTCATTGCCGCAGACGACAATCTGGCAATCAGCGCCGTAAAATACGCTCAGACAAAAAATCTTCGCATACCGGAAGATTTAGCCATCATCGGTTATAACAATTCCTTACTGTCCAGTTGTTGTACTCCGGAGCTTACCTCTATCGACAACAAGCTGGAAATCCTTTGTCAGCATTTGATTACCACTCTGATGGGTGTACTTTCCGGTAATGAAATGCCCAAAAAAACTATTTTTTCCGGTGAACTT
>JAZNGC010000004.1:0-23752 GCA_045589155.1 Lachnospiraceae bacterium | reverse complement strand
AAATGTCATCACGGAATGTGCTATTATCCTACGAAGGTGGGCAGAGTCCATCCGGGGCTGAAAAGAGACCTTTTGGGAGAAATGTTAGAAGCACTGCATGCAGAAGGAATACAGGCACCCATCTATTTTCCCATAGGCTGGGAGGAAGTATCCGCAGAAAATTTGAACTGGTTAGAGGTAAACGCACAGGGCGTTTTGGGTGGCAAAGATCCTTTTTGTGCGGAAGTAAACCGCTGGAGAGATTTGTGCTTAAATAAGGAAAGCTATTTGGAGTTCATTTTTGAGCAGGTGAGTGAGATTATTTCCATGTATCCCGTGGACGGTTTTTGGTTCGATATCATTTCCCAGCACGGCTGTGTTTGCGATGATTGCAGGAGGAGTATGAAGGCTCTTGGGCTGTCGCCACAGAACCCTGAAGACGTGGATAAGCACGACATGCTTGTAGTGACCCGTTTTATGAAGAGACTATATACTTTTGTGAAGGAAAAATGTCCGGATGCTTTAGTTTTCTTTAATGGTGATTTGGCACCGGATAACGGGTATGACCTGGAAATAGGTATGAACGAACGGGGAAAGTATCTGACTCATATAGAGATAGAATCCTTGCCTTCGGAAACCTGGGGCTACAATCATTTTCCTTTATATGTGAATTACCATAACAGAAAGAGTGCCGAGATTATCGGAATGAACGGTAAATTCCATAATGTGTGGGGAGACTTTGGAAGCCTGCGCAATTTGGAGGCTCTGGAATATGAATGTTTCCGCATGATTATGAACGGAAGCAAAATCTGTATTGGTGATCAGATGCATCCTAGGGGGGCATTGGATAAGGACGTTTATGAAAGAATCGGCCAGGTGTATGCCCAAATCGAGGAAAGGGAGCCTTGGTGTCTATCCTCCGGGAAACAGGTGGATATCGGAATTATGATGACAAACAGTCCTACCAAAAAAGATTTTACACCGGATGAAGGCGCACTGAGAATGATGCTTGAATTACATCATCAATTCGATTTCATAGACTGTCTGGATGATTTAAATAAGTATAAATTAGTTATCTTACCGGATAATGCCCCGGTTGACGCTGCGATGGCGGAGAAAATATCTGCATATCTTAAGCAGGGCGGAAAACTAATTGCAAGTTATCGCTCCGGCTTTGATTCAGTTTCCCAGAACTTTGTGATTAAGGAACTGGGTGTGGAGTATGTTGGAACCAATCCTTATATTCCTTCCTATATCGTCTTGGAAGATTCCTTCCGGGGAGATTTGCCTTCTTTGGAGTATGCAATGTATCAGGAAAGTCTTTCCGTGAAAGCAAAACCGGGTTCCGATGTATTGGCAATGGAAGGCAGACCTTATTTCAATCGTACTTACGACCGTTTCTGCTCACACAGACATTTCCCCTTTGAGTGTCTCACCGGTAATGACTCTATAGTAAGAAACGGAAATGTGATTTATATCGCAAACCAGGTGTTCTCGGAATACATCGAACTGGGCGTTAGATTAAATCGCGATATTATTGAAAAATGCATTGATTTGTTACTGGATGCACCGTTGGTTCGTTCCAATTTACCGGCCAGCGCGGAGGTGACATACCGGACACAGCAAGAAAAAGTGGTTGTCCATATACTTCATTATATCGCGGAAAAGAAAAGCCGTAGAATGACCTTGGTTGATACCAAACTTCCGCTGATAGACATTCAAGTGCAGATTCGTTGTGAGAAACTTCCACAAAGAGTATACCTTGCACCGACAATGGAGGAACTTAAGTTTGAATACAAAGACGGGTATGTTTTTGTGGAGATTCCCAAATTGGAAGGCCATGGTATGGTTGTAGTTGAATAGGGTATTTCAGAAGTATAATAGTAGTTCTAGTCAGAGTTAAAAATATCTCCCCCACAGGCGTGGGGGAGATAGAATAAAGTGTCTTTTGTTAGTTTCCGGAAGATTTTCTGTTGTTTCAATTAAATTTCTTACCATAAAGCATATCAAAGGTTGTTATGGTAAGACAAATTCATTTATTTCAATCTGTAATTCGTCAAAAATTTCAAGTCTGTCTTACCATACTGGTTACTAGTGTCGTTTATGGTAAGAGAAAAATCTATATTTCAGTCCCAAATCTATTATTAATTCCCGAAGTTTCTAAGTTTTGTCTACCCATACAAACCGATAGAGGTGGATATGGTAAGAAAAAGCATCAACTATTTTATTAAAATCACAAGAAAATCAATTGAATGTCTACCCATACGGACAAATATATGTACTCATGGTAAGAAAAGGAGGAGATAGATACGAACAAGATTATAAAATTAGTAAAAGAGGAAATTCTTAAGCTGGAAAAAATGCTGGAGATAATAGAACGGTTCAAAAAGTATGAACCGGATGGATGCTTAAAGTGGCAAAATAGAGGAAAAAGGACATATTACTACCAGCAGTTTAAGAATGAGAATAAAAGCGATTGGGATAGGAAGTATATAAAAAAGGATGAGATGTTTTTGGCGAATGAACTTGCCCAAAAACACTATTATGCTGAAGCTAAGTCTATTGTAGAAATGAATTTGAATGAATTGAAATTATTTGTGGAAAATTATCGTCCGGAGGATTTAAAAAAAGTATATACTAATTTGTGTAATGAACGTAAGAGTCTGGTTATGCCATTACATGATAATGAGGAAGAGCGAATTCGGAAATGGAACGAAGAAGTCTATGAACAAACTACATTGTATCCGGAAAACTTGAAGTACGAAACAGAGCAGGGAGAGTTTGTAAGGTCAAAATCAGAAGTCATTATCGCAAATATTTTATATAAGTATAGGGATGATATTCTATATAAATACGAGCGTCCGTTAAAGGTAATGGTAGGGGAAAATATAATAACCATACATCCGGATTTTACTGTTATGAATGTCCACACCGGTAAGATTACATATTGGGAACATGCAGGACTCCTGGATGAACCTGTATATGCGAATGATTTGGCCAAAAAGATAAATACATATGCCAATAATGATTTGTTGCTGGGAAGAGATGTAGTGCTTACTTGCGAAACAACAGATAATCCATTGGATATAAAGGTGATAAAGAAAATGGTGGAGGAGTTGGCTGAAAAGTGGTAGTTTATATCATTTGTGTGTCGGAATTTATAAATATGTAGTATAATGTTTCTCAGTAAGATGTCTCTTAGAAGGAGATATAAGATTTTTAGTATTGAGAGGGGAAATAGATAAATGTATCTATATCACTACTACGACAAAGCAAACGGACCTTTTCGAAATCTTTCAGAGTTATCCAGAGAAGAAGCGGAAGAGGTGTTGAAACGCATCCGGGAAACAAAGCCGAATGTTCAAAGTGCGCAAAGGGATGCGGATTACATGTTCCGGAGACGGATGTACGAAGATATTTTGCGAAAAGAGTTCGTGAAAAAAGGCGGAATTATCGAACGGGAAGTACCGCACTATATGGTGGTGGAACATAGTCCGTGGCTCAGTACCTGGTTTGAGAATGGGGCGTTTATCAAGATTCCTATTGAGGAGTTTGATTTGCGGACAGTATCTTTTACTTATGGAGATTCTTTTCCTACATTTAGTCCGTGGCCTAGGGACGATGACTGGAAGGAGTACCGTCGGAAACTGTACACCTATGAAGAAATTTTAGAGATTATAAAAAAATATGATTTGCCGCAAAAGTGGAACGATGATGGCAAACATGGTCCGGAACGTTATGTGGAAGCCCATATTTGGAGCGACAGGACGATAGGGAAGTATCGGTAACAGATAAGAAAACAAATATAAAAGAGGCTGTCTCGCCTATGATTTTTCAATCATAAGTGGGACAGCCCTTTGTTTTTACATGAGTATTAACATTAATTATTTAACAAATGTCATGCTGTTCAATGTAAATGTAGTACCATTGCCTGTTGCCATGAAGTTGATCTGAGAAAGATCATAATCAGCAAAACCTGCTAAGTCAATGGAAACGGGAGCAGTAATAGCTTCGCCTGCAGCAGTATATCCATCATGGAAAGGAGCCAACTGACTGTACTCGTTTACACTTGCGTTGGGATCAACTAATTTGATGTCCAGCTGTGCATTGGATGTAACATCAACAATAAGTGTTGTGTATGCTGCCAAGTCAACAACTTCGGGAAGAACGTACTGAAGTTCCTGATACTGGTTTGCGATGGAAACATTAACTGCGTCACCGTCAAAGGAAATTTCATAACCGTATCCGCCATCAACAAGGTCAGCAAAGTTGATAACTAAATCACCTTCAGCAGTTGCGTCGTCAGACACAACAACTTCTTCTGTGGACTCAACAACAACTTCTTCAGTAGATTCAACAACGTCTTCAACAGTGCTTTCTACAACAGCATCAGTTGCTACAGAAGTATCAGTTGCGTTAGCATCATTGTTTGCTTCAGCTTCGCCACAAGCTGTCATAGCGAATGCCAAAACGATTGCTGCAACTACAGCAAATAAGTTTTTCTTTTTCATTTTTATATCCTCCTAATATGAAAAAATGTAATTGCACTATGTGCAACAACAGTACTCATTATAATACAAAAAGTAGTTATATGCAATGTATTTATTGTGGTTGTATGTATCTTGTGTGGGATGGAGAGCGATTTTGTGGTTGGAAGTTTTGCACGTTAATGGGTTCGTTTGATGTTCAAAAAGAAGAAAAAGGTGAGAAAAGCAAAAGAGAAGGAAAGAACCAAAGAAATTTTATTGAAATTATAAAGATTTTTTTGATATTTTTCTGATTTTTACTACCCTTTTTTACAAAATGTGATATAATACAGATAGAGTTATTTTGTATTACATATTATAAGGAGGACCTCTTTATGAAAACACTATATCAATCTAAGCTGAATAAGCTTATTTTTCTGACCCATGCGATTACTACTTTTTTCCTTACCATGGGGCTTATGGCGCAATTAATGTCATCCGGTCTTCCGCCGATGAAAAGTGTGCCGCAAATTGTTGTTAACCTTTTGGTGTTTTTAGCCGGTGTTGTTGTGTTTATTAAATTCAAGAGTACCGTAATTTACACCAGATATGTAGGTATCGCTTTTGCAGTTGTATATTTCTTTATTCTTGCTACTGCTTATTCCGGTGTAACCTATACTTATATGTTGCCGATTTTCTTTGTTTTGGTATTATCATTTGATAAATTGGCACTGCGTGTTTCATGTATAATCTTTTTCCTTGCCAATGTTGTTCGTCTTATACTTACGATTACCGTATACAATGTTGGAGATAACACGGTTATTGAATCTGTCATGGTACAGGCAATCACAACTATTTTGGTTGTTATCGTTATCAACGTAGGATCTGCACTTTTGGAGCGTTTCTTTGCGGATTCCATGAAAGAAATTCTTGATGTATCCGATAAGAATGAAGCTATGATTAAAAAGATTGTTGAGACTGCAAAGACAGTGGAAGGCGAAACTGTCCATATGACAGACCAGATGGATAAAATTGTAGATGCTACAAAGATAGTGAATGTGTCTATGGAAGAGATGTCCCGTAACATTGAAGACACAACAAATGTTATTATCCAGCAGAACATCAAGTCTCAGGAAATTGTTGGAATTATCAGTGACACAAATAATAAAACATCTGCGATTGCAGAAATTACAAAAGATGCAGACACAGCACTTACTGTGGGAAAACAGGCAATGGACCGTTTGCATCAGCATGTAGAATACTCTATACAGGCTAATGATGAAATGAAGGAATCTGTAGCACAGCTTCAGTCAAAGACCAATCAGGTAATGACCATCACAGACGTAATCCTTGGAATCTCCAGCCAGACTAACCTGCTTGCATTAAATGCGTCTATTGAAGCAGCACGTGCAGGAGATAGCGGAAGAGGTTTTGCGGTTGTTGCAGATGAAATCAGAAATCTGGCTGAACAGACCAGAACCGAGACAGAAAATATTACCAATATTATTCAGGCACTGTCCAATGAAGCTCAGGTTATGACTGCGAAAGCAGAACATACTGTTGAAATTGCCAACGACGAAAGCAAATATGCATTAGAAGCAGAGAAACAGTTTGCACACATATCTGAAAAGATTACAGAACTGGCAGAGCACGTTACAGATGTAGAAGCACTGATGGAGGTTTTAATCAAGGCAAATGGAGTTATTGCAGATGGTATCAACTCCTTGTCTGCTTCCAGTGAAGAACTCAACGCAAGTACACAGGATGTATGTGAAACCAGTAATCAAAATACGGTGGCAGTTGATGAATTTGCTGTTTCTTTGGAACAAATTTGCACAATCATTAATGAACTGAGTTCGATCGTAAAATAGTTGTATTATTATATTGTAAGGCGGAAAACCTATTCCAATTATGGAATAGGTTTTTTTGTGTTTTTTTATATGCAGTTATATAATGAAAAAAATCATGTTCCACAAGTGGAATATAAGAATGAAAATATTGTTTATTATACGACAGAACATGATTTTATGTGTTATAATAAAAGAAAAATGAAAACAATGGGAGTGTTTTGATGTGGAAAAGCGAATCAATGTAAAACAGTTAACAGAACATATTTATTTATTGGATGATGCGGGAGAGGCTACCGGCTATTTGGTGGTTGGAAATGAAAAGGCATTAATTATTGATACCATGAACGGCTATGAGGATGTAAAAGCAGTGGCACGTACCATTACAGAGTTACCGCTGATGGTGGTAAATACCCATGGTCATTGTGATCATATTTACGGTAATGTGTATTTTGAGGAGGCTTACCTGCATCCTGCAGATTTTGCTTTGGCAGAGGAACATTCTTCTTTCCCGGAATTTGTAGAGGAACTGGAAAAACATGGTCTCAAAATGCCGCCTTTTAGGGAAATTCTGGATGGAGCGGTAATCGATTTGGGCGGTGCAACAGTGGAGGTTATTCATCTCCCGGGACATACTTTGGGTGGAATCTGTCTGCTGTACAGAGAAGAGAGAGTACTGTTTACCGGCGACGGAATTAACTGCCATTTGTGGATGCAGTTGGACCACAGTCTGCAGTTGAAAGAATTGAAAGCGAATCTGGAAAAAATCAGTTGGGTAAAGGAAAAGGCTGACAAAATTTTGCATGGGCATACAAGGGATTTTGAAGATATTTCACTGTTTGACGAATTATATAAGGGTGTGAAGGATTTGGTTGAACACCCGGAACTGGCAGAGACAGATGCAGATTACAACTGGTTTGACGGTGTTGCCAAGCAGCATGTGTTTGGTGAGGGTAAAGTGATTTGTTACAGTATGGATAAATTGAAATAGAAAAAACAGACTAAATAGATACTTAGATATTAAATAGGCCATGGAGTCCCACTCGGGGATTCCATGGCTTTTTAAGAGGGGATGTTTATTCGCCGACAGCTTTGTTTGTCAGCATGGTGTAAAACATTTTTAACATACCGGGTTTTCTCATGCCGGTTTCTTCTCCCAAACAAAGGACCTGTTTGCGGTTGGTATCAGAGGCCTCCCATACAGTAAGGTTCTGAACCTGGACGTCAGACGCATTGTTGGGATTTCCTGTCCGGGCAAAGTTACATAGGTAATCAACCATTTGGTTGCTTAAATCATAATCCTTTTGCTCCATAGGACGCCAGCAGTTTGGAAGAGTACCAAACCAGTACCAAAGGTCCGAGGAGTGCCAGGCTCCGTTTTCATCGCCGGGCAGGCGGCGGTTGAAATACCAGGTGTATGAGGGTGTAGACTGTGATGAACTCCATTTTTTTGCCATGTTGTGCAAAATGGGTGGCATCATATCTTCGCTGGTAGAGCCTATCATATAAGGGATTTTATGTTGTTTTCCGGCAGATAGTAATTCGATTCCGGTACCAATAACCAAGCGGCCGTCCAGGCAGGGAAAACTTCCGGGATTACGAAGTTCTTTTTTTGTCTGGTTCCAGGTTTCGAAAAGTTTTTCCGGAGAAAGGGCTCGGAACTGTTCTAAGGTTTCACAACCGGCATTTTTCATGGCTGTTTCCCAGAATTCATAGTGTTTTTCAGCCGGAGCGGCAGAAAGGACTTTGTTTACTCCGCCGCCGCTGGACATAACTGCCTTTTGGAATAATTTTTCGCTCATGGGGCTGAGGCAGTGCTGTTGTACGCTCATGGCACCGGCGCTTTGTCCCATAATGGTTATGTTATCCGGATTTCCGCCAAAGGAAGCAATATTGTCCTTTATCCATTTGATGGCTGTCCACTGGTCGTAGAGTCCATAATTTCCGGTATAGCCTGCTTCTTCTTTTAACTGAGGCAGACATACAAAGCCCATGGGGCCGAGACGGTAATTCAGTGTGACGCCGATAACACCTTTTGTAGGCCAGACGGGCACGTCAAAGTGCTTTTCGTGTCCGCAACCGCCGGTGAAACCACCACCGTGAATGTAAATGAGGACCGGTAGTTTGTCGCCTTCTTTTGCGGTATCCGGAGTGAAAATATTTAAGAACAGACAATCTTCGCTGTAAGTATAGGTTTCACCTTTACGGAATTCGTTATAATAGAAAACCTTCTTTAAATTTTCTTCCTCGTTATAAAATGCACGGGGCTGGTAAGAGCACGCACCATATTGGGTTGCATCATAGATGCCTTCCCAATGGGTGATGGGAGTAGGATATTCCCAGCGTCCTGCAGTGGCATAGCGGATACCTTTGAACGCTACTACATTCTCCAGCCTGCACTCTGTTCCCAGCACTTGTCCGCAGGGTGTGTTCACTATTTTACTCATATAATTTCCTCGTTTATTCTGTCTTTGCTTCGGGCTTTGTCTTCAAAGCAGCCATTTCGGCTTTCTTTTCGGGAGTGATATTCCATACAAATTTAAATGCTGCCCAGGAACCCAGTACAAATACCGCGGGAACCAGTACGCAAAGGACCTTCAGTCCGAAAACAGTAGAAGCAGTCTGGAATACTTCCTGTCCGTTGTAACCGATCCAGCCAAGTGCATAGATTGCAAAGCCCTGACCGATGGTCTGTCCGATACGGCGGGAAAGATTGAATGTACCGTAAATGGAACCTTCTGTTCTCTTTCCGGTAACAACTTCGTTGTAGTCGATTGCCTCACCTACAAGACCCCACTGCATCTGGATGGAAACCATGCCCATGCCCATACCAAGACCGGAGATGACGGAGTGAACAAGAGGATGTACATCCATTACTACATGCATTCCAAACAGAATTGCATAGATTGCACCGCCGATTAAGAGGGAGTAACGGATTACTTTCATAAGGCCCAGTTTTTTACACATGAAAGGTACTGCAATCATGGAGCCGATCATGATAGGGCTGGAGAGTGCGGTACCGATGGACTGGTATGCTGTGTTATGGAATACGGATGAATACATGTAAATACTCAGTGTCTGTGCTACATACTGCATGGTGCAGATGCAGATACCGTGAATGCAAAGAGCCACGAAAGGACGGTTCTTTTTCACAACTACTAAAATATCAGAGAATTTAATGTCATCAGCTTTTACGTCTTCACCAACAGTTGTACGTTCTTCTGTCAGGAAATAGTGAAGCAGACAGATTATGAAACCAATTGCTGCACAAAGCACGGCAACGATGGCATAAGGTGTGCTGTCCTGTGATTCGAAAAAGCTTAAGATAACAGGAGCTACCATAGCGGGAATCATGTTACCGAACATGGAACCAACACCACGGGCAGAAGAAAGAGATGCTCTCTCTGCGTCAGTAGTAGACATAGCAGAAAGCAGGGAACCCATGGGGATGTTAAACATAGTGTATGCACCTTCGTAAAGGATTTTACAGGTAAAGAGCACTACCAGAAGTGTTATGCCTTCAAAGAAGGTAGGAACAATCCAAAGTGCAATGGCCGTAATTGCCAAAAGTGGTGTGGAACGAAGGAGCCAGGGACGGAATTTGCCTTTGGGATTAGATTTTCTTGCGAAAACTTTGTCCATAAGTGCACCCATCATAGGGTCATTTACTGCGTCCCAAATGGTCCAGATAATAACCAATGTTCCAAGGATTGCTGTATCAACACCCAAACAGTCGGTGCAGTACAGTGTGAAAATAGAGCTCATGAGGGTGAAAGTCATACAACCGCCCCAGTCGCCGAACATATAGCCAAACCAATGTTTTTTGGTTAAGCCACCATTAGATTTCTTTGCCATAATGGTATCCTCCTTATCAATATGTAGAAACAATTTTGCATTATGTATCTTTAGTGTACAATTTTGTTTATGCAAAGTGAATTGCAGTAATTGCAAAAAACATTGCGAATTCTGCAAAAACGTATTATGCTAAAGATAGGTGGTTGTTTTATAGAAATGAGTAGGGGGCGGAAGTATGAAATTAAGTGATGTACATAAATTAACCCAGGTTGTCACAGAGGACATAAGTGCCAATGACCAGAAGAAAAAATATGAGTTTCTTTTGTCTATGGGAATTGATCCTAATACTTTTTATCAGGAGTTAGAGATGACATCATCCTTAGTGGATACTCACCGGGATGTAAGTTATTCCAATTCTCATATACAGTTGCACAGTCATGCATTTTATGAATTGCTATATTGCCGCAATACTTGCGGCGCAGAGTACCTGATAGGCCCGGAAAGGTATAGACTGATGAGAGGGGATTTGATATTTGTTCCGCCCGGGGTCAGTCACAGACCCATGCTGCCGGAACAAATATCGGAACCCTATAAGCGTTATGTGTTGTGGATGAGTCAGGAATTTATGGAGCACTATGAGGCTTTGTTTCCGTACCTTTTTTCTGAAAAAAAGAATAGTCCCAGCATGCTCCGTCTTGGTGGTACAAAGTGGAATGACCTGATAGCACAGTTGTTCCGGACAGGAGTGGAAGAGGCCGAAGGGCAGGCGGATGGCTGGGAGGCAGCGGTAATCGGAAACACTATCACCTTACTGACGCAAATCAAGCGTGCCACAGACGATCGGACGGCCAAGGCCTTGGAGGCAGAGAAACCGGAACTTTTGGACCGGATTATGGAGTATGTAGAGACAAATTATAGTCATGATATTGTTATTGGAGAGATGGCAAAGGAATTTTATGTAAGTGCCAGTACCATTAGTCATCTTTTTAAACAGAAACTGGGCATCAGTTTCTACCGTTTTGTAACCCAGAGACGACTTATCGAAGCAAAGAAATTAATCGAAAAGAATTTTCATTTGGATGATGTGGCGTTGCAGGTGGGATTTGAAGACTATTCCGGTTTTTACCGTGCTTTTAAGAAGGAGTATGGCATATCCCCGAGACAGTATAGGAGTTTGCAGGGGTGAGGGGGATCGTGAAATTGGGAGTTGTGAGGATGGTAAATTTGAAGTAGTCCATGTGTCTTTTGGTTGCGGTTGTCTTATGGAAACGGCCGGTTATAGGATGCGTCTACCCTAAAGAACGATAAATGTCTATTAGGGATGATATAAAAATGTATTATGTAAACCTGTTTTCGAACTTTATCTGCCCTTTGAGCCATCAAGGAGCTTTATGGGTAGATGAAATAAGAAAAAATCAATAGAAATGAAGAACAAATGAGGAAAATTGTCATGCCATTAGCATGGAAACCACTTGTTAGGGTAGAAAACGAGCTGGATTGGTTTACATAAGTTGATGTTTTATCTTCCCAATAAAGCATTTTTGGTGTCTATGGGTAGATTTTAATATATCAGTAAAAGAGTCTTTATGTTATAATAGTACATGTGTGAAAAATTTACGAAAAGAATATTGTAAAGACAATGTATAGAAGATAAATGTATGGAGGGTTTTATGGAGTATCATGTAGCAAAAACAGGAAATGACGCTGCACCCGGTACTAAGGAACAGCCTTTTTTGACAATTTCCCGTGGGGCACAGGTTGCCAAGGCGGGGGATATTGTTACGGTGCATGCAGGTGTGTACCGTGAGTGGGTATGTCCGGAAAATGGCGGAAGAGAGGATGCCAGAATTATTTATCAGTCTGCCGGGGATGGTGAAGTAGTGATTACAGGTGCGGAGCCTGTGACAGATTGGAAGAACGAGGGCGGTCAGGTATGGAGCGCCGAAGTGGATAATAGTTTATTTACGGTACGCAATCCTTTTAAAGAAGATTTGTTTGGTGACTGGTTGTTTCCGGGAGCTTTTGTTCCCCATCTTGGAGATGTGTATTTAAACAGAAAGTCCCTGTATGAAGCAGAGTCGGTAGAAAAATTGCAAAATCCTGAGGTTTGGCCCCAGGCAAAGTATCCCGAGGATTCCAAACTTTTGTGGTATGCCGAAGCCGGAGAGAAGACAACAAAGTTCTGGGCAAATTTTGGTGATACGGATCCCAGAACAGAAAACGTGGAAATCAGTGTGCGTCCTTTCTGCTTCTGGCCGGAGAAAACGGGACTGGATTATATTACGGTAAAAGGATTTACTCTTTGTCAGGCATCGCCCCAGTGGGCACCACCCACCGCTTTACAGGAGGGATTGATTGGTCCTCACTGGAGTAAGGGCTGGATTATTGAGGACAACGTGATTTTTGAGTCCAAGTGTGTGGGCGTCAGTCTGGGTAAAGATATCAGCAGCGGACACAATGAGTGGTCTAAGGGAAAATCCAAAGGCGGAACTCAGAGAGAACAGGAGGTCATTTTCCGTGCTCTCCGTGGAAACTGGCACAAAGATAATATCGGCAGTCATATCGTACGCAATAATATTATCCATGACTGTGAGCAGGCGGGCGTTGTGGGCCATATGGGAGGCGCTTTCAGCTCAATTACCGGAAATATCATATATAATATTCATCATAAACGCATATTCCATGGTGCCGAAGTAGCCGGTATCAAGCTGCATGCATCCTTGGATACACAGATTACGGACAATAAGATTTACGGTAGCTACCGTGCGGTATGGCTGGACTGGCAGGCACAGGGCACCAGAATCAGCAGAAATGTGTTCTTTGACAATCTTTCCGAGGACTTCTTTGTAGAGGTATGTCACGGACCGTATCTTGTGGACCACAATTTATTCCTGTCCAAGATGAACTTTAGAAATCTGGCGCAGGGTGGCGCTTTTGTACATAACCTTTTTGCAGGAAGAATCCTGCTTCGTGAAGAGATGTCCCGTTGGACACCCTATCACTTCCCGCATGAGACAGCGGTAGCCGGGTACAACAATTTCACTGGCGGAGACGACCGATATGTAAATAATTTATTTTTGGATGACGGGGATGAGGATAAGACAATAAAGCCCATGACTTTCTTTGAGCATTTGCCCCTTCCACCCAGAAAAGAGAATAAAGAAAGCGGTCAGATTATGGACGGTGTACCGGATGATTCCGTATGTTACTTACATCCGGCAGGTCTTTCCGCATATGATAAGTATCCTAACGGAACGGAAAAGATGCCTTGGGAGTATACAGAGGAAGAACGGAAAGAGAGAACCGAGAAGTACGGTAGCCTTTATCCTTTGGGACGCTGGGCAATTCCGGTACAGATTAAGGGGAATGCATATTTTGGCGGAGCGGTAGGTTGCAGCCACGAGCCGGACGCCAAGGTTTGTGAAAATGCAGGCATTGAAATTACATTCTCAGAAGAGATGAATAAAGTGTTTGTACATATTAAAGATGCCAAGCTTCTTGGTGGAAACGGTTCGGAACTGTTGTCCGCAGATACCCTTGGGAAATCCTATCATGCGGAAATGGCATATGAGAATCCGGATGGAACGAATATTTTGTTTGATACAGACTTTTTTGGAAAGAAGCGTCCTGCAGGCAATGTAACCCCCGGTCCTTTTGAAGTGATGGGAGCCGGGCAGCCGGAATGTAAGTTTGAGTTATAATAAAAAATTAAAATATACTATTAAAAAGGAGAAATTAAGATGGAAAGAGTTTGTAATTTTTTAAAAGAAGCAGGTGTGTATTATCTGGCAACAGTAGAGGGTGACCAGCCCCGTGTGCGTCCGTTTGGTACAGCGCATATTTTTGAAGGGAAATTGTACATCCAGACAGCAAAAGCAAAATCTGTTTCTAAACAACTGGCAGAAAATCCTAAGGCTGAAATTTGTGCATTTAAGAATGGTGCATGGCTTAGACTTGCAGGAGAACTGGTAAATGATGACCGCATCGAAGCCAAGAAATCCATGCTGGATGCTTATGAGAATCTTAGAGGCATGTACAATGAAAATGATGATAATACCCAGGTGTTATATGTCAAAAATGCAGTGGCTACCTTCAGTGCTTTTGGGGCACCGGATGAGGTGATTAAGTTCTAAGTACTAAGCACTTACGGAGTATATGGATTGCCGGTAAAAGTTAAAGTGCCTTAGTGGATAGCGGATAAGTTATGAATGATTGACATTTATCTCACTGAGTGCTACACTCTCTGTAATGAAGGAAAGGCACACCGGAGGGTGTGAAAGGTGATGAAATGATAAGATAGTCTGATTTGGTAAACATATATATTAATCAGAGCCTGTAATGGGTTTTATTTGTGTTACCGAAATTGGACTATGATTCATGGATTGCCTTTTCTATAAAAAGGTCTATTTGTGTATGGTCTGTTTTCGTCAGAAAGCAGACCATTTTTTATAGTAAAACACATGCTACATAAATAGAGTAAACTTATAGGTTCTGACAAAATTTTAGTCTCGCTAAAATAATGAAAGAGGTGAATTATATGAGAACAATAAGAACAAAACAATTTCAGTTATTAACAGACGTAAATATGGCATGGGATTTCATGGTTGAGATGTATAATCTGGCTCAAAATGACGGTGGGAAAAGCATTGAAGCACCATTTTTTGAATATGCTTTGACATCCTCATGGATGAACAAGGATTATCTGCATTTGTGTCGCTTTTGGTTGGAAGAAGATAGAGTGGTGGGCTTTGTTTTCTATGAAAACATAACCGATATGTATTTTGTTTTACGTCCGGGATATGAAGAACTGGCAGATGAGATGGTGGCATATGCAGCAGATATTTTCCCGGATTGGAATGGTGAAAAGCAGTTTGTATTCTCAGAAGGGCAAAACGTGCTTATGAAGGCGGCTGAGAAACAAGGATATAAGTTGTGTTATAAAGAAAAGAGTTATGTATTGGACATTACAAGAACAGCATTGAATTATGAGTTGCCGGAAGGCTTTCATTTTGTGGACGATTCTGAAGTGGACCCGATAAAACTTTCCAGATGTACATGGAAAGGTTTTAATGAGTGGGAGTTAGGACCGTTTGAGAATTGGGATGTTCCGGGGGATGAAAGGGATTGGAATCCGCATAAATCATATACCGGGGTAATGAGTTGTGTAATGGCACCGCCGCCGCATTCCACCTATGAACATAACATTATTATCGCAAACAAGGAAGGAGAGTATGTGTGCTATTCAGGGATGTGGTGGGTTCCTGAAAATGGCCTTGCGTATATGGAACCTTTATGTACAATACCGGAATACCAGCATCGGGGCCTGGCTTCAGCTGCACTTGCCGAGCACTATCGGAAATTCAAAGAAAAGGGCGGAAGGGTTCTGACCGGCGGAGGTAATGAATTTTATAAAAAGATTGGATATGACACAGAGGTGTATTCCCTGATTTATAAGAAAGCGTAAAATATAACTGTGCCATAAACGTGTTAACCTATTTAAGGAATATGAATTGAAATATTTTGAATATATACTGTGAATGCAAGGAGGTGCTAGTCATGAAATATGAGAATGGTAAAGATATTTTCCCGGAGCGTTTGTTAAAACAAATACAGAAATATGCAGCAGGCAAGCTTGTGTATATCCCTTCGGCCGAGAAAAAAGATTGGGGAGAAAGCACAGGATATCGAAAATACCTTCTTAAAAGAAATCATGATATTCGGCTTAAGTTTAGAAATGGTGTTACCATAGACCAGTTAGCCGATGAATATGCACTATCCTACGAGACTATCAGAAAAATAGTATATTCCAAAAAGGAGGTTTATGTTATGGAATACAAGAGTACATTATCCTCAGCAGTAGGTTATGCGAGAAATGGTAAATTAGAGGAATGGATACATACTTATCTGCAATCAGATGGACATAATCAAGAGTTTTCGGACGGACTGAAATTGTTTGACAGGTATTACTTAGGACCGGTGAAGATGCCTTTATCTTTGTTTAAACGCTGTTGTGGTCCTGAACCTGATATGAAGTGGATTATCCCCAAGGAAAACTTTGAGAACAAAGTAAAAGATCTTATGAACGTCATTTCCACAAATGATGACATGCCACCATTGATTGTATCTTATATGAATGGAAAATTTGAACTGAATGATGGAAATCACCGGTTTGAAGCATATTCCAGATTAGGAGTTTCTGAATATTACATAATCTTCTGGATCACCGAAAAAGAAGACTATGTGGATTTTGTGGAAAAATATTCAAAGTATATGCAATAATTGTATGGTTTCAGCGTGTTCACTCTTATGCTATAATAAAAAGAAAAAATTATAGTAGGAGTTTGGATGGCGGAGGCATGATATGGCAATAACCAAGTGCAGACAGACAAAGGACAGTATAATCCGTATGGCAGAAGCGGCATTTCCGAAAAGAGGAATTCCCCACATAGAAGAATTGCCGGAAGGCATGTGTAATGTGGCTTATAAGCTGACCTATGAAGATGGATTTCAAACCATTCTCAAGATTGCTTCGCCCATTAAGAGTGGTTTTTTGACCAATGAGTGTAACCTGATGGATGCGGAAGTGAAGGCTATGGAACTGGTGGTTGAAGGAACTGACCTTAAGGTGGCAAAAGTATACGCATACGACAAAAGCCGTTCTTTATGTGAAGGGGATTACTTTTTCATGGAATGCATGGAGGGTGACAACTGGATAAAGGTATATGACGATGTGCCGGAAGAAGTGCGTCAGGACCTTCGCAGGGAAGTGGGAAGTGTGCAGAGACAATTGTCTGTGATTACAAAAGACCGTTTTGGCTTGCTTGGTGATGACCAAAACCGATTTGAGACCATGTTTGAATTCACTTATTTTCTCATAAATAATGTGCTGGAGGATGCGGAAAGACGCAGTGTTGAAATCGGTGTTTCCACGGAAAAGATACTGGAGGCACTGAAAAATGATAAGGTGTATTTCGCAGAGGTAAAAACGCCTACCCTGGTGCATTGGGATATGTGGGAAGGTAACGTATTTATCAAAGACGGGAAAATCACCGGGATTATAGACTGGGAGAGAGCTATGTGGGGAGAACCTTTCATGGACGAGCCCTTCCGGAACCATAAGCGGTCAAAAGAATTACTGGAAGGTTTTGGAATCAGCGAATTGTCTGCGGCAGAGATTCGGAGAATCTATTGGTATGACGTTTTGCTCTATCTGACCATGATGACAGAGGTTACCTACCGGGAATACAACGATGAAGGACAGTATAACTGGGCAAAATCTTTGTTTGATGAAGTTTGGAAATTGATATAAGGATTATGAAATTGATAAAATCTCCTCTTGAAATGGAAACATTTTAAGAGGAGATTTTTTTTCGTGAAATTACACTTTTTTAAGATACATGGATGTTTCCGGTTCCTTTAATTGGGAGTCGTGCATGTGACTTGAGGTTGCATTATGTAAACCGATTTTTGAATCTTATCTGCCCTTTGAGTCCTAAATGTGCTTTATGGGTAGATAAAATAGGAAAAAATCAATGGAAAGGAAGAAGAAATGAGGAAAATAGTCATGCCTTTAGCATGTAAATTGCCCGTTTGGGTAGAAAATGAGTGACAATGGTTTACATAAGTTAAAATCTTATCTACCCTATAAAGCCTTTTTAGCTCTTATGGGTAGATGCGACAAATAAGTTCGCCATGCACAGACCTAATTTAATACAATTAGTGCGAGACGCAATCGGGTTGTTGGGGGGGAGGTCAGTGTGGTATAATATAGCAAGATAAAATCGGAGGTCAAAAGGAACTGTTATGCATACCAAAGAATCATTGATAAAAGATTTAAAAAATATGGGATTAAATGGCACGGAAAGCATTATGGTCCATTCTTCCATGAAGTCCATAGGACAAGTGGAAGGCGGAGCAGATACTGTAGTAGATGCGTTTATGGAATTTTTTGCGGAAGGTCTGTTTATGACACCCACCCATACCTGGGATCAGATGGGAGCAGAGTATTCTACCTTTGATCCGGCTACGGAGCCGGCCTGTGTGGGAATCATACCTAACGTGTTCCGTACACGTCCCGGGGTGGTCCGTTCCTTGCATCCCACCCATAGCATTGCGGCCTATGGAAAAATGGCAGAAGAATACATAAAAGGGGAAGAGAATTGTACATCCCCCTGTCCGCCCGGAGGATGTTGGGATAGATTACGGGAAGTGAATGGAAAAATATTGCTTCTCGGGGTAACCCATGGAAGAAACACGTTTATTCACAGTGTAGATGAATATTTAGGCATAGGAGATCGCTTAACCGATGAACCTACACTGATGCATATTGTTATGCCGGATGGACAGTTGAAGGATGTGAATATGTATCGCCATTACAACCGGGTACTGGGAACCGGTGGGTTTTCGGATTGCTTTGACAAGATGAAAGAGGCTTTCTATGAGTTGGGCGCTGCAAAGGCAGTAAAGTTTGGAGATGCAGATTGCATTCTTTGTGATGCACAAAAGATTTTTGAGGTTTGCAGCAAGCTTTTTGCCATAGAAGAAACCTGTGTGATAGAACGAGAAGAAATACCGAGAACTTGGTGGGAAAACCTGTAAGGTAAATATGGTAAGCGTGATTGTGCTGGCAGCATAAGAAATGCCACTATCCATGTGATAAGATTATTTTAATAATTCTATTAAAGGAGGCAAGATACTAATGAAAAAATGGATATTACTTTTAGTTATGGTTTTATGTTTTGCAGGATGTGGAAATTCGGGAAATGACAGAAGTGATAGAGATAGAGAAGACAAAGAGTATGAAGAAGACCGGGATTCCTCCAAAGGTGGCGGTCTGTCTTCCCTGTTTGGCAAAAAGGATAAAGAGAAAAGTCATCCCATAGACCCCTATAATTCCTATGAAATTTCCGGCACATGGTATGGCAAGGATGGATGGGTATTATATGTTACCATTTATGATATGTATGATTTCCCAAATGTAGCAGCTATGGTTCTTACCGATGAAGTGGTGAATGTCTGCTTTTTCCTGGATGAGACAGGACGCATTAGTGAGAACTCTTATTATCAGCAATCAATGGACGAAACCCTGACAGAGAATACAGTTACCTTTACAGAGGGTGGAATTCTTATAGATGGTGTAAATGGTGTAGATTTTGATGAAATGCTTTTTACCAGAGACGGCATGTATGCTGTAGACGATGCGGCAGGAACTGCCTATGATGAGGAGGAATGGGAGGATGACTATTACAGCGATGCTCCCTTATGTGAATTCGAAGGCGTTTATACAGACGCTCTTTATGACATGAATGAAAATGCCTGGGTAATTGCAAATATGAATAAAGCACCCTTTGTACTAACCGGCTTCGAATATTTTGAAATAAATGATGATGAAGTCATTATGATGGTGAAGGTGCTTAATACCAGTGATAAACCATGTTTCGGAGCGTTTACGGTAGATTTCTGCAATGACTACGGTACCTTTGACAGCGACGACACGCAGGTGATGTATACCATGTATCACAGGGATGAAGATGCATTTAATAAGGATACAGAGCTGGGATTAACGGAAGAAGAATATAAAAATAATTACCGGATAGGTATTCCTGCAAACAAAGAGGGATATTTGGTGTTTGTGGATGAAGATAATGTTATCCTTAAGTTTTCCTGGGATGAAATAGAAGAAATCGCCATGGATGATATATACTATATTTATTTGAATGAATATGGTCACAGAGCAGTTGTACCGGTGGAAGAAGAGGCTATGTTTAGTTTCTAGGATTTCAAGTATTGCTCTCTGTATTTACTGGGTGAAATACCCGCAATTTTCTGAAACGTTTTAAAAAAATATGCATAACTGGAAAACGACAGTTTTTCCTGAACCCAAGCCACGGTATATCCTTCGCGTAAGAGGGATTGTGCCGTGGCTGTTTTTTGTAATGCGATATAGCGGCTTACGGAAACATGGGTATGTTTTTTAAACAGTCTGGACAGGTAATCCGGGTGGAGATAAAACCGGGCTGCCAAATCACTGACGGTGAGATTTTCATAAATATGTTCATGAATATAAGAAATCATTTCGTTTACATTTTTCTGTGTTCCGGAGATGGAAAACCCGGGTTTGCTTTCCGGTGCCAACTGAGACACCATTTGATTTAAGTGGGTAAGCAACTGAAAAAAGCAGGACATGGCTTCCGGAGTGGTTTGTTCCGGGAAAGAAAGCAGGTGGTCCAGTTCCTTGGTCCAGGGATTATTCCGGGTAGGATTAAGGGGAAGCAACAGAGGGGAATGACTTTCATTTAAGAAAGAGAAAGCATCTGTCTTGTTGCAAAACACGCTGTTAAGCCACTGGATATGAATACTCAAAATATAACGTTCATAGGTTTTTCCGGCCTCGTGATAGAGCTGATGGACGCAGAAAGGCGGAATGATGATTAAAGTCCCTGCAGGGACTGCCAAAACGGTGTCGTTCAAAAGGACATCCGGCAAATCGGACAGAGTATAGTACAATTCCACAGCATTGTGGGAGTGAGGACCTACCGGAGAGTCGATACGGTTGTTGCGGTAGACCACATCGTAGGGTGCGGCTACGGGAAAGGTTAAAATATTGATATTTTCAAGCGTGTTGTAGGCTGTGTTTTTCATATGAGAGAATCCTCCTTAATATAGGTCGGAAAAGTATATAAATTAAGTATTATATATACATATTATTATTTTCAAATATTTTTTACAATAGAAATATACAGTTTTTTACAATCTCGGATTATGGGCAGATAAGTCCTGATAAAAGAGAGGGATATAGTATGAAAAAGGTTGGTATTATCGGCTGCGGAAACATTGCGCAGATCCATGCATGGGTGTTAAGTCGCATGGAAAATGTGGAAATAACGGCTCTTTGCGATATACAGGAGGAGAAGGCACGGGCTCTTTCAGAAAAGTATTTAGAAGGCAAAGGACGTGTAGTTACGGATTGGCATCATTTTTGCCGGGAGGATTTGGATGTGGTGCATATATGTACCCCTCATTACCTTCATGCACCCATGGCAATAGAATTACTGCGACAAGGAAAAGCAGTGTTTATGGAAAAGCCCTGTGCCGTTTCGGTAGAACAGTTTGAAGGCCTAAAGGAAGCTGTCAGAACTTATGACGGAAAACTGGGATTCTGTTTTCAGAACCGTTACAATGATACAACCCGGCGAATGGAAAAAATGGTGGAAGACGGCTCTATCGGAAAACTGCTGGGTGCAAGGGCTTTTGTGACATGGAGAAGAGATGAAGAATATTACGAAGGCAGCGAATGGAAAGGAAGGCTGTCCACAGAAGGTGGCGGAGCCCTTATGAATCAGTCCATCCACACGCTGGATTTGTTGCTCAAGTTTCTGGGAGAGCCTATGCAGGTGGAAGCCACAGTTAGAAATCATCATTTGAAAGAGTGCATTGAAGTGGAGGACACGGTAGAAGCATGGTTAGCCTTTGATGATAATAAAAGGGCTTGCTTTTATGCTTCCAACGGATATGTGACAGATGCTCCCGTGATGTTGGAATTGCAGGGGGAAAAAGGACGCATCACAATGAACGGTCCGGAGGTAACCCTTTGGACAGAAACGGAAGGCTACCGGTATTTTGAATGTGAAAAAAAGACCGGAATCGGAAAGGGATACTGGGGATGCGGTCACGAGGCATGTATCAAAGAGTTTTATGATTGTATGGAGCGGGGAGACCGTTTCCCGTTAGATATAGAAGGGGTGGAGAATACCTTTTACACAATGATGAAGATATATGAAAGAGGAGGAAAATCATGGAACAGGTAAGACTTGGAATTATTGGAATCGGAGGAATGGGTACCAATCACGCGTTTAGCTTAATAAATGGAATGGTACCGGAAATGAGATTAACTGCAGTGGCAGATATCAGACAGAGCAGATTGGATTTTGCAAAGGAAAATTTCCCGGCAGAGGTACAGTGCTTTGCAGACGGCAGGGAATTGATTGATTCCGGAGCCTGTGATGCGGTGCTGATTGCCACACCCCATTATTTGCATCCCGAGTTTGTGATTTATGCCTTGGAGAGAGGCGTGCATGCACTCAGCGAAAAACCCGCAGGTGTTTATACAAAGCAGGTAAGAGAAATGAACGAAGTGGCCGCAAAGAGCGATGCTGTGTTTGCCATTATGTTAAATCAGCGTACAAACTGTGTATACAGAAAACTTCATGAAATGATTGAAAGCGGAGAGTTGGGAGCATTAAAGCGTGTAAACTGGATTATTACCGACTGGTATCGTACGCAGGCATATTATGATGCGGCAGGCTGGAAGGCTACCTGGGATGGCGAAGGCGGCGGTGTGCTTTTGAATCAGAGTCCTCATCAGCTGGATTTGTTGCAGTGGCTTTGCGGATTGCCTAAGAAGGTGAGAGCATTTTGTCATGAGGCGAAATGGCATGATATTGAAGTGGAAGATGATGTGACCGCCTATCTGGAATATGAAAACGGAGCTACAGGCGTATTTGTTACCACTACAGGGGATGCTCCCGGAACCAACCGTCTGGAGCTGACCTTTGAAATGGGTAAAATTGTGTGTGAGCATGACAAGTTATTGTTTGATAAACTCAGCGAGAACGAGAGAGAATTTTGTTACACCGAACAGAACGGTTTCAAGAAGCCGGAGATGACCCGCATCGAGATTGAAACAGATGGTAAAAACGAGCAACATATAGGTGTCCTTAAGGCATTTGCAGACCGTATTTTACGGGGCGGCAAGCTGGTGGCGGAAGGTGCGGAAGGTATCAGGGGGTTAACCCTGTCCAATGCCATGCATTTGTCCGCCTGGCTGGACAAGACCATTGAACTTCCTTTTGATGAGGAGTTGTTCTTACAGGAGTTAAATAAAAAGAGAGCAACCTCCAAACAGAAAGAAGATACAGGCGTAGTATTTGATACAACAGGAACTTATTAATACAAAATGGAGATAAGATTAGGAGAAGAAGATATGAGCAGAAAATTTTTATTATCCGGTTTTGCAGATGAAATTGCACCGGATTTAACGACCCAGCTGGAAAATTTAAAGAAACTGGATATGCATTACATGGAAATGCGCGGGGTGGATGGAAACAATCTGATTTACCACACACCGGAAAAGGTAAAAGAAATCAAGGAAAGACTGGACGGGGCAGGGGTGGCCCTTTCCGCCTTGGGTTCCCCCCTTGGAAAAATCGGAATCAACGATCCTTTTGAGAAGCATTTTGAGGAATTTAAGGTAGCAGTGGATATTGCACACAGAATGGATGCAAAAAACATCCGTATGTTCAGTTTTTACGTTCCGGAAGGGGAAAATGCAACATACAAAGAGGAAGTGTTTGACAGACTGGGACGATTTGCAGACTATGCAAAAGCAAATGATGCGGTGCTTTTACATGAAAATGAAAAAGGCATTTACGGTGAGAGAGCAAAAGAATGTAAAGAGATTATGGATGCTTTTGGCGGAGACCATTTTAAAGCCATTTTTGACTTTGCAAACTTTGTACAGGCAGACCAGGATACTTTGGAGGCCTATGAATTGTTAAAGGATGATATTGCCTATATTCACGTAAAAGATGCCATTATGGGATCGGGAAAGGTGGTTCCTGCCGGCATGGGAGATGGGAATGTGGCAGAGATTTTAGGTAAATTGTA
>JAZNGC010000003.1:0-10360 GCA_045589155.1 Lachnospiraceae bacterium | reverse complement strand
ATATTGTTTTTTCTGTCGGGTAGTGTTGCGATTGGTATGACAGCGCTTTTCAGGGAGTGCGACAGAATTGCAGTTACGCATGACAACAGAAAAGAAATGGCGTCCATGCTGGAAGAAACCATAGATTCAAATAAACAGTGGGTGCCCGCACTGGCAGATGCAGGTTTCAAAATGCCGGACATGAACCGGGCAAAAGAGATTGAGAGTCATGTCGGTTGGCATGATTTAACAATCACTGTTTTCTATGAAGATGGAACAGATTATTCGTTTTATATAAAAGCCGGTACCCCTCTAACTTCACTCATTCAAAATGAAGGATATAATGTTTATTTTAGAAGTTCGGAATTTGTTCAGGATTTAATAAAAGTCATTATTCCATTGATAGTTATTGTGGTTGCCGTGATTTTAATACGGAAAATCAATACGATTCTGATTCGCCGGAAGTGGAGAGAAGAAATATGTGGGTATCAAAAATAGAAGAGAAGGATCTGACGCCTGAAATAGTGGACAGATTGTTATATGAAGGATTGGAAGATACAGGAGAAAATGTTGACTGTATAATTGTCTTGGGCAGTATAAAGGCAGCAAAGTACAGAGTGCCGGTGGCGGTAGAGGCTTACCGCAGGGGCAGAGCAGGTAAAATAATGCTGTGCGGCGGTGCACTGCGGACCTTTCCGGGTGAGGAATGCAGCGAAGCGGAGCATATGCGGGACAAGGCTTTGGAATTGGGTGTGCGGGAAGAAGATATTATTATGGAGAACACATCCCAAAACACAATAGAAAATATCCTGTGTGCATTAGTGGAGCTGCAGCGCAACTTTTGGTTAAACAAGGTTAAAAAGGTACTTTTGGTGACAACTACATATCACATGAGACGAAGCTATGCCATTGCCGGATATTTGTTTCCGGACCATATAGAAGTAGTGCCTTGTCCGGCGGATGATACCAAAACAAAGCGTGATACATGGATGAACACGCCGGAAGGAGTAGAAAGGGCAAAGAAAGAAGCCTTAAATATTGTGAAATGTGTAAAGAACGGAGTGATTCCGGATTTTGAGATATGATAAATTTCAAGTTGAAGAGACGCAAACGGCGAATTCTCGCTTTGTGTCCTGTTAATTATTTGAATTTTACTATATTCTGTCAGTGAAAGGAGGATACAAAATGGACCAAAAGAAAGTGGGTAATTTTTTAAAAAATTTGAGAAAAGAGAAAGAACTTACGCAGGAGCAGTTGGCACAGCGGTTTAATGTATCCAATCGTTCTGTTTCCCGATGGGAAACGGGGAGTAATCTGCCGGATATTTCAATGGTCGTGGAAATAGCAGATTTCTATGGCGTTGATGTGCGGGAAATCATTGACGGAGAGCGGAAAAGCGAGTTGATGAAGGAAGAAGTGAGAGAGGTTGCGCTGAAGATGGCGGATTACGCGGATGCAGAAAAAAATAATCTGTTGACGGTGATACGCGGTGTGAGTTTGCTGGGCGTTATCTTTTTGGCGGTAGCACTTGTACTGCAGACATTCCGCTATGTTCCGGGTGTGGCATCATTTGTCTGTTACATTTGTACGGTCATTGCGCTTGTTGCAATGGCAATAATGGCTCTGTTTACCAATGGAATACTGGAAAAAATAGTAAAGAATAAGAAGGTTGTTCTGGGTTTTAAAATAGCGGTTATTTGTATTTTGGGAATTGTAGGCGAATCTGTTTTAAGAATGCTTATGATAGTGGCATTGGTGGCACTGGGAGAAGTTTCTCCTTCTGATATCATCTCCGGGATAGAGAATTATGATAAAAACTATTATGTTAATGAATATAGTGGGGATTTGGATTCAAACTTTCTGATTTTTCCGGACAATACAAATGGTATGATTGAGCCCACATTTAAATCTGCTTTAGACACCAATATGTTTGATACGGACGGATATATTATTTTGCGCGCACGGTATGAAAAAGAGCAGTTTGCAGATGAAATTAATAGATTGGCGAGCCTCCAATGTACAGTGACTTTTAACGGTGAGGAAGTGACACAAAAGGTGCGGTATGATGAGCATGCATACCATTTCCCGGCTTATGTTGCCAACGATGGATTTGATGATGTTTATGAATATGCACTGGTTGACGAGGAAAACAATTCTATCACCTATATTTTGTTGAGCTATCCACAGACACTGGAACTGAGCGGTTATGAGAAGTGTTTGAAAAAAGATTTAATGGCGTATGAGATTGATGATGTCTTAAATCAATTTACCATTTATGCTCATTCATTTGACGGCGGAAAATCCTGGATAGAATATTCGGATATGAATCAGTAGATTGGGATAAAACCATAAACCGGATGAAAAACAGGTGTAGCGATAAAAAGTATGTATAAGGATAGCGTATGAAAATGAGATTTACGGAGGTATATTATGCCGGTAATAAAGGGATTAGAATGGACATTTGATACGGTTGCCGGCAGGTATGAAAAACTGCGTCCCGGCTATCCGGAAGAACTTTATAAAACCATATTTGATTATATTTCCATTGACGATTCTTCTAAAGTTATCGAAGTGGGAATCGGAGGAGGACAAGCAACCTTGCCGGTTTTGCAAACGGGATGTACCCTGACCGCAGTTGAATACGGTGAAAACTTTTCAAAACTGTGTGAGGAAAAGTTCAAGGACTTTAAGAATTTTTCTGTTATAACAGAGAAGTTTGAGAATGTTACCTTTTCGGATTCTGAATATGATCTGGTTTATTCTGCATCTGCCTTTCACTGGGTGCCGGAAGATATGGGATATTCAAAGGTTTTTAATATGCTGAAAAGCGGAGGAGTATTTGCCAGATTTGCAAATCATCCCTATCGGGACAAGGGTAATCCGGGGCTTTCAGAGGCGATTGATGAAATATATGGCAAGTATTATTATGGGTATTATGGCACGGATATTAAGTCTGTAAAAGAATATACAAAGGAGCAGGCTGTGCAGAGGGCCGGGATTGCCAAGAAGTATGGTTTTGTTGATATCGAGCATGCTTTGTTTTACAGGACAAGAACTTTTTCAGCTAAAGAATATATCGAGTTACTCGGAACATATTCAGACCACATTGCCATTGAGGAAAACATTAGGATGGAATTCTTTTCGAAAATAGAAGAGGCAATAAATAAACATGGCGGTTCATTTACGTTGTATGACACCATCGATTTACAACTTGCAAGAAAACCGTAAAGAATACAAAAAGAATAACGAAAAAACATAAAAAAGAGTTCTCAATTGAGAACTCTTTTTCTGCCTAAACTTCATTAAACAGAATAACACAAACAAAAATAAAAGTCTAGTAAAATCTGTATTTTCATATATACTGGTTATTAGCAGAACAGGTTCCGCATAGGAAAACCGCCTGCAGTTACTGTGGTGCGCGCGCAGGAAAGGAAGGAAATATGGAAAATCAGAAAAACACGCGAAAAGAAAATCAAAATGAAATTCAAACAGAATTCCAATCAGAACAGGCTCATTTTGACCGGTGCCGGGAAATTATCGGCCGCAACATATCCTATTATGAGGCGGAATATGATCAAAGGCATGCAGAAACAGCAGATTTGCTGAAAGCCATGAAGAGTGGGGATCCGGAACTTTACAACCAGGCCATGACCAGTGCCAGCTTGGAGGCGCATGCGGAAAATCAGTTGCGGAAGAACCGGGCGGCAATGAAGCAGCCTTACTTTGGCAGGATTGATTACCGGGAGAAGGAGCTGGAAAAGGATTCCAAGGTTTACATCGGAAAGAACGGTGTATTTAGGAACAAGACGGATGTGGTGATTGCGGACTGGAGAGCACCCATTTCCAGTGTCTATTACGAAAATGAGCTGGGCGATGGTGTCTACCACCTGCCGGACGGCGGAACAGTGGATGTGGACTTGTTCCTAAAGAGAACCTATGATGTGCAGGACGGGGAACTAAAGGGATATTATGACAGCGATGTGGCGTCCAACGACCAGCTTTTGGTACAGTACCTGTCCCAAAACAAGGATGTGGTGCTGGGAGATATTATCGCTACAATCCAAAAAGAACAAAATGAAATTATCAGGGAAACGCCTTTTGCCAATATATTGGTGCAGGGGGTGGCGGGAAGCGGTAAGACAACCGTTGCCATGCACCGCATTTCCTATATCTTATACAACTATAAAGAACGTTTTATGTCCAATGAGTTTTGTATTGTAGGCGGAAACGATTTGCTTCTTAGCTATATTACAAGCGGACTGCCGGAGCTGGATGTGCCGGACATTAAGCAAAAACGAATGGATAGTCTCCTTACCCACCTTTTAGGAAAAGAGTGGAAAAAGAAGCAGGAAGTGACAGAACCCACCCCGGACGCAGAAGTCCGCAGTAAAATAGAGTTTATGCTGGAACTGGAAATCTTTCTAATGAAGAAAAGAGAAAAGTACATTAAGTGCTGCGAACTGAAGGACCCGGCGTTAGGAGTGATATTATCCCAAAGTAATAACGAAAGATTGCTGGCGGAGAACCCCGATTTTAGTGTGGTGAGATTGTTAGGACTTTTAGATGAGCGGATGAAAGCCAGATTAAAATTCCTGTGTCCGGAAGGAGAACGGGAATATCTGCAAAAGAAAATGCGCCAGTACAAGGATTACTTTAAAAATATGGTGCCCACTGCAAGTATTTATAACATTTATTATGAGTTCCTTGCAGAATACGAAAAGAAACATCCGGGTAGTATTGATTTGACAGCTCATGCAGAAAATCAGGCGGCGGGCAGATATGATGTTTACGACCTGGCAGCACTGTTGATGGTACAATACCGCATTACCAGGAAGAAACCGGATGAAGAGTTTGGACAGTTATTCATTGATGAGGCACAGGATTTTGGTATCACACCTTACTATGCCTTGCGCAGGGTGCTGCCCACCTGTTTCTTTACCATTATGGGGGATGTGTCCCAGAACATAAATTATGAGACAGGTATGAATGATTGGACGGAAATGCGCAAGTGGATACTTGGCGGAGAAAAGGATGTGTTCCGTCTTCTTTCCAAGAGTTACCGGAATACCATTGAGATATCAGAGTATGCCGGAAAAATATTGGATAAAGCTTCTTTTGGAAAATATAAAATAGACCCGGTTATCCGCCATGGCCTGCCGGTGCAGGAAATCAGAAATCTGCCGGAAGAAGAAATGTATGATAAGGCGGCGGAGATTATCCGGACGGCAAAAGAAAAAGGCTATCAGAGTATCGCGGTGATTTGTCGGGATGACAAGGAAGCAGAATGGACAAAGAAATGGCTGGAGGATGTGACAGTGCTCCCTATCCGCCTGACCAAGGGCCTTGAGTTCGATGTGGTACTGCTTTGGAATCTTGACCCGGAGCACGTGATGGGACAGGACGTGGACCAACCACAAGATGTAGTGGCATCCCAAGTGACAGAAAACCTGCAAAGCAAGGCGAAATTGCTATATGTGGCGGTTACCCGTGCTTTGCACGAATTGTATATATTGCGTACAAAATAGAATGTATACACAATATCTTGTGTTTTTACATTGACTTTACCTCCCTGTAATGGTAAACTGTTTTTAGTGTCGAAAAATGACAAAAAGAGACGTAAGTTTACCAGAGGGAGGTTTTTAATTGATGTTTCAGGTAATCAAAAGAGACGGGGAAAAAGCGGATTTTACTTTGACAAAGATTAATGACGCTATCATGAAAGCATTTAATGCAACACAGGTGCAATACAACAATGACATTGTTGATTTGTTGGCCCTTCGTGTGACTGCAGATTTCCAACCCAAAATGAAGGATAACGCTATTCATGTGGAAGATATTCAGGACAGCGTGGAAAAGGTGTTAAGCCAGGCAGGTTATGAAGAAGCTGCAAAGGCATATATCCTTTACCGTAAACAGCGTGAAAAAATGCGTAACATGAAATCCACGATTTTGGATTACAAGGACGTGGTAAACAGCTATGTGAAGGTAGAAGACTGGCGTGTAAAGGAAAACTCTACCGTTACTTATTCCGTAGGTGGTCTTATTTTAAGCAACTCCGGTGCGGTAACAGCAAACTATTGGCTCTCTGAGATTTATGATGAAGAAATCGCAGAGGCACACCGCAATGCAGATATTCATATTCATGACCTTTCCATGCTTACAGGTTACTGTGCAGGTTGGTCACTGAAACAACTTATTACAGAAGGTCTTGGCGGTATCACCGGTAAGATTACCTCTGCCCCTGCAAGACATTTGTCCGTTCTTTGCAATCAGATGGTAAACTTCCTTGGTATCATGCAGAACGAGTGGGCAGGTGCGCAGGCATTTTCCTCTTTTGATACTTACCTTGCTCCTTTTGTAAAAGTGGATAATTTAACTTATGCAGAAGTAAAAAAATGTATTGAAGCGTTCATTTACGGTGTAAACACCCCCAGCCGTTGGGGTACACAGGCTCCTTTCTCAAACATTACTTTGGACTGGACTGTACCTAACGATTTGGCAGAACTTCCTGCTATCGTTGGCGGCAAGGAGATGGACTTCAAATATAAAGATTGTAAAGCAGAAATGGATATGGTAAATAAGGCATTCCTTGAGACCATGATTGAGGGTGACTCCAACGGACGTGGTTTCCAGTATCCCATCCCTACCTATTCCATTACCAGTGATTTTGACTGGTCCGATACAGAAAACAACAGACTGCTCTTTGAGATGACAGCAAAATACGGTACACCTTATTTCTCCAACTATATTAACTCTGATATGGAGCCCAGTGATGTCCGCAGTATGTGTTGCAGACTCCGTTTGGACCTGAGAGAACTCCGCAAGAAAACCGGTGGTTTCTTCGGATCCGGTGAGAGTACAGGTAGCGTAGGTGTAGTTACCATTAATATGCCCCGTATTGCATATCTGTCTTCCAACAAGGATGAGTTTTATGCAAGACTCAACCGTATGATGGATGTTGCAGCAAGATCCTTGAAAATCAAACGTGGTGTTATCACAAAACTGCTTGATGAAGGTTTATATCCTTATACAAAGAGATACCTCGGTTCCTTTGAAAATCATTTCTCTACCATCGGCCTGATTGGTATGAACGAAGTGGGCTTAAATGCAAACTGGCTCCGTGCAGACATGACAACCAAGGAAACACAGGAATTTACAAAAGAAGTACTGAATCATATGAGAAACAGACTGTCTGATTATCAGGAACAGTATGGCGACTTATACAATCTGGAGGCAACACCTGCAGAGAGTACAACCTACCGTTTGGCAAAACACGACAGAAAGCGTTGGCCGTCCATCAAGACAGCAGGAAAAGTGGGTGACACCCCTTATTACACAAACTCTTCCCATTTGCCTGTAGATTACACAGCAGATATTTTTGATGCACTGGATATTCAGGACGAACTTCAGACACTGTATACATCCGGTACTGTATTCCATGCATTCCTGGGAGAGAAGCTTCCTGACTGGAAGGCGGCAGCACAGCTGGTAAGAACCATTGCACAGAATTACAAACTGCCTTATTACACCATGTCTCCTACTTATTCTATTTGTAAGGATCATGGTTATATCGCAGGTGAGACATGGACATGTCCTCATTGCGGCGCTAAGACAGAGGTTTACAGCCGTATTACCGGTTACTATCGTCCGGTACAGAACTGGAACAACGGTAAACTTCAGGAGTACGATAACCGTAAGGAATATGATCTGAGCAAATCCACCTTGAAGAAGGAAACAGTTGCAGCTGTAACAGAGGCCGAAGAAGCATGTGCAGAATGTGGAGAAGAAAAGGTATATCTGTTCACTACCAAAACATGTCCTAACTGCAAGATTGCAAAAGAATATTTGCAGGGTGTAGATTACGAAGTGGTTGATGCAGAGGAAAATGCAGAATTGGTTGCAAAATATGGTATCATGCAGGCACCTACTCTGGTAGTGGTTTCCGGTGATTCCCATAAAAAGTATGTAAATGCATCTAATATTAAAAAATACGTTGACCAGACACAAACCGTTAATGTATAATAATAAAAATTTAAGGCGTTGCACGACATGTGGAACGCCTTATTTGCGGAAAGGAAGAAGAATATGATTAACAAATTAATTGAGAAAATCAAAGAAACAAATGCTCCTATCGTTGTGGGTCTTGACCCTACCATGAAGTTTGTTCCTGAACATATTAAGAAGGCTGCTTTCGAGCAGTACGGCGAGACCCTGGAAGGTGCTGCAGAAGCAATCTGGCAGTACAACAAAGGAATTGTAGATGCCATTTATGATTTGGTGCCTGCAGTGAAGCCCCAGATTGCCATGTATGAGCAGTTTGGTATTCCCGGCGTGATTGCATTCAAGAAAACAGTAGATTACTGTAAGGAAAAAGGTCTTGTGGTTATCGGCGACGTAAAACGTGGCGACATCGGTTCTACTTCTGAGAGCTATGCAATCGGTCACCTTGGAAAAATCCAGGTAGGAAGCAAATTTTACTATGGCTTCGACGAAGATTTTGCAACAGTAAACCCCTACCTTGGTTCTGACGGTATCACACCTTTTACAAAAGTATGTAAAGAGGAGAGCAAAGGGATCTTTGTACTGGTTAAGACATCCAATCCCAGCAGCGGAGAATTCCAGGACCGTATCATTGACGGCAGACCTCTTTATGAGTGGATGGGAGAAAAAGTGGCACAGTGGGGTGCAGACTGCATGCCCGAAAGCGGAAACTACAGTTACGTAGGTGCGGTTGTAGGTGCTACGTATCCTGAGCAGGGTAAAATTCTTCGTAAACTGATGCCTAACACCTTTATCCTGGTTCCCGGTTATGGTGCACAGGGCGGAAAAGGTGCAGACCTGGTACACTTCTTCAACGAAGATGGTCTGGGTGCAATCATCAACTCCTCCAGAGGAATCATCGCGGCATACCAGCAGGAAAAATACGCATCCTTTGGTCCTGAAGGATACGCAGAGGCTGCAAGGGCTGCTGTTATCGATATGAGAGAGGACATCGCACAGGCACTGGCAAACAGATAATAGAAAAAATGAAAAGTAAAAAAGCCGGATTTGGATTTGTTCCAAGTCCGGCTTTTGAAATATTCAGTTTGCCAATGTGGATTATGCTAATGAAGCTAAAACACCCATAGCTGCTCCACTGAAAATTAATACTGCTACGATAATTGCAACAATGATAAAATAGCAGAAATAAGAACGTGCAAAGTTTTTCAGGTTTATGTTTTTGGTTCCGCCAAGGGCGAATACCAACAGCAGGATAAAGCCTACACAAGGAATAGAAAATAACAGCTGGTAGCCGAAATATCCCCACATGCTAATGGGACGGTATTCCTCGGGAATGTTGTTGATCTGGTAATTTGTATCCATAATTTTGTCCTCCATCGTAAGGGAAGTGCTCTCCCCCCTTTTTATCTTAAGTTGCCATACAACTTATTATCATTTTAACATATGGACGTTAACGGTGCAAGCAATATAAAGTAAATTATCGTAATTGTGTTAGCAATTAGTGAGTAGACATTTCTTTTTTGAGAAAGTTATAATGAATCAAAGAATGGTATTAAAAAACGGAGGTTAAACATGAAAAAAGAAGCATTGAATCCTTATTTACCTTCATGGGAATATATTCCGGACGGAGAACCCTATGTGTTTGGAGACAGAGTGTATGTGTATGGCTCCCACGACTTTTTTAACGGCTACGTATTTTGTCAGGGTGACTACGTTTGCTGGTCTGCACCGGTAGACAACTTGGCGGATTGGCGTTACGAAGGCGTGATTTATCCAAAAACAGAGGACCCTCTGAATAAAGACGGAAAAATGTGTCTGTACGCGCCGGATGTAACAATCGGACCGGATGGCAGATATTACCTTTACTATGTTTTAGACCATGTGTCAGTGGTGTCAGTTGCGGTTTGTGATACACCGGCAGGCAAATATGAATTTTATGGATATGTCCATTATGAGGATGGAACCCGCCTTGGAGAAAAAGCAGGGGATGAGCCCCAGTTTGACCCCGGCGTTTTGACAGAAGGAGACAGAACTTATCTGTATACCGGATTTTGTGGGCAGGGTGACAAATCCAGAACCGGTGCTATGGCAACCGTTCTCGGTTACGATATGCTTACCATTATAGAAGCGCCTGTGTTTGTGGCTCCCGGCTGCGAATACGGAAAGGGAACAACCTTTGAAGGACATGAGTTTTTTGAAGCACCTTCCATCCGTAAAATAGGTGATACATATTACTTTGTCTATTCCTCAAGAGTGATGCATGAACTTTGCTATGCAACCAGTAAGAATCCTTTGAAGGATTTCGTTTACGGCGGCGTAATTGTCAGCAATTGCGACATGCACATTGATACCTATAAGCCTGCAGATATGCCTGCGGCTT
>JAZNGC010000002.1:0-2696 GCA_045589155.1 Lachnospiraceae bacterium | reverse complement strand
CATTCTAGGGATAATATACGGTTTTAACTTGAAGTTACCGGGGTATTATAATAGAATGATGAAAGAACGAAAATAATGAAAGAGGTTTTTTTATGGATTTCAACCATATATCTGCTTTTTTCTCCGATACAACAGCCGATTACATCTCACCGGCGCAGCCCCGAGCTTATGATGAAGTGACCATCCGCTTCCGTGCAGCGAAAAAAAGCGTGGATAGAGTTTATTTAGAAAATAAAGGACAAAGCTATCTGATGACAAAGGAAGAGTCGGACGAGAGCTTTGACTATTTTGTATATGAGTTTCAGTTGGAAAATGAAAAGTTAACTTATCATTTCAAAATGGTTTATGGGGAAAAGATTGGCTTTTATGATACAAGAGGTTTTGTAAGAGAGCCTATAGAGCATTACGATTTTGTGATTATTCCGGGTTTCAAAACACCGGACTGGGCAAAAGGTGCCGTAATGTATCAAATTTACGTGGATCGTTTTTATAATGCGGATAAAACAAATGATGTGCTGACGGATGAGTATACTTACATCAATGAGCATGTGCAAAGAATCGAAGATTGGAACAAATATCCCTCTTCCATGGATGTGAGATCCTTCTATGGCGGCGATTTGCAGGGCGTAATTGAAAAGCTGGATTATTTGGAGGATTTGGGCGTAGAAGTAATCTATTTTAACCCACTTTTCGTATCTCCTTCCAATCACAAATATGACAGTCAGGACTATGACAATATAGACCCCCATGTTGGTGTAATCGTAGACGATGGTGGCGAACTACTTCCCGAAGGTGTAAAGGAAAACCGTTACGCTACCAAATACATTAACAGGGTAACAAATAAGGCAAACTTAGATGCCAGCAATGAGTTGTTTATTAAAATGGTTGAGGAAGCTCATAAGCGTGGCATTAAAGTGATTTTGGACGGTGTGTTTAACCACTGTGGTTCTTTTAACAAGTGGATGGACAAGGAAGGAATTTACGAGCACGCAAAAGGGTACGAAAAAGGTGCCCATGTGTCTGCGGACAGCCCTTACAGAGACTATTTTTATTTTAAAGACCAGAATGCATGGCCCTATAATAGCTCCTATGATGGATGGTGGGGATATGATACCCTGCCGAAGTTGAATTATGAAAGTTCCAAGGCTTTGTTTGATTATGTGATGCAGGTGGGACGCAAATGGGTGTCACCGCCTTACAACGTGGACGGATGGAGACTTGACGTGGCGGCAGATTTAGGACTGTCACCGGAATATAACCACTATTTCTGGCAGGAATTCAGGAAAGCGGTGAAGGATGCGAATCCGGAGGCGATTATCCTGGCAGAGCATTATGGTGAGACAAAGGCATGGCTTCAAGGCAACGAATGGGATAGCGTAATGAACTATGACGCCTTTATGGAGCCGGTAACCTGGTTTTTAACCGGAATGGAAAAACACAGTGATGATTTCAGACCGGACCAGATAGGAAATGTGGAAAGCTTCTTAGGCGCTATGAAACATCACAGTGCAAGCTTTTGTATGCCCAGTTGGCAGACGGCTATGAACCAGTTATCAAACCATGATCACTCCAGGTTCCTTACCCGTACTAATCATAAAGTGGGGCGTACCGACACCTTAGGACCGGAAGCGGCAAGTGAAGGTGTGAGCAAGGCTGTCTTTATGGAAGCAGTAGTGATGCAGATGACCTGGATTGGTGCACCGGCTCTCTATTACGGGGACGAAGCAGGCGTGTGCGGATTTACAGACCCGGATAACAGACGTACCTATCCGTGGGGACAGGAAGATAAAGAACTGATAGATTTTCATAAGTATCTGATTCATATGCGTAGGGACAGACAGTATTACAAGACCGGTTCCCTGAAATATGTGGATGCTGACTATAATTATCTGGCATATGGACGTTTTGGTAAAGGCGGCAGCAGTCTGGTGCTGATTAACAATAACAACCACGAGATTCAGAAAGAAGTATCCGTGTGGGAGTTGAATGTACCGAAAGAGGCAGTAATGCTTCGTTTGATACAGACTTCGGATAACGGATTTGATACTTCGGCAGTGGAACATCCGGTAGAGGATGGAAAAATTTCTATTACTTTGCCGAAAACTTCTGCAACCGTGCTTGAATTTGCTTGATTTTTATAAAGACATGTGCTACAATTTGTTTTCGGTGGGACTGTTATAGTCCCAACAATGGGTAGATTCCCGAGTGGCCAAAGGGGACAGACTGTAAATCTGCTGCAAATTGCTTCGGTGGTTCGAATCCACCTCTGCCCATTACATTGCAATAGCAATGTGTAATAATACGTAGGTCTAAACAGACCGAATGCGTCAGCTGGTGTGGCGGAATAGGCAGACGCAAGGGACTTAAAATCCCTCGGTGGCAACACCGTGCCGGTTCAAGTCCGGCCACCAGCAGTATTTTATGAGTGCGAGAAATCGGTAGAAAAGCCGTATTTCTCGCATTTTTCGTTTATTGGGTGTGTATGTAGAATGTGTGTAAAATGTTTACACTTTTTTACACTCTCTTAGATACTAAACATTTAAAGTCTTTTCAAGTTCATTTCGCTTCTGCTCATCAGAGTACCGGGAGAAGCAGTAGTGATTAATGAATGTCTTTACATCCCGATGTCCGGCAAATTCCATTGCGTCCTTAAGATTTATATTAGGATTGTCTGAAGTCGGAGGCCAAGCGGTCTT
>JAZNGC010000001.1:0-2256 GCA_045589155.1 Lachnospiraceae bacterium | reverse complement strand
CATCAATATATTCTCCAGTTCATACAGCTTGAACCCACTTTGTAACACTTCCGATTCACAATATACAAACGTTTTCTTGTCCACACTCTCTACATAAAAAATGTCGCTTACCGGGACCGCGACCTCTTCGCTCTCTTTTTTGCAAAGAACGGTCTGGTCTACGGAACGGACAAACTCCGCTACCCGTACAATGTCCGTTGTCATCTCGCGATATGCAATTGTCACTTCCGGGTTCTCTATCTCCTGCCGTTCACATAGTACTAAACGCATAATTGCCTCCTATTTTGCATCTATCCTGTCAATGACATCATAACACAAAAAAAGAGGCAATTGCATACCCTTATTCTTTTTTATGACATTTCAATAAATAATACACCAAGACCACTATGCAGGATACGGACTGGGCAATGGTCAGACGTACCGTCATAAGCTCGTCCGCACCTGTTTTCGATACCACATGCAACAAATTGACAATGGTGTTATTTACAAAATGGTCTCCCATTGCCATGGCCAGATTTCCCGTCATTTTCGTAAGCAAAGCAAATTTAAATCCTACTAACGCCGACGTCCCAACCAACATAAGGCTGTTGGCAATCATGCCACCCATACTCATTGTGCCGTCACAGTAATTGCGCACCGGCCCAACCACATGCCATACTCCGAACAACACCGATGCAAAAATCGCAGCTACTATGAACGAATACTTCCGTTCCAACACCTTCGCAAACAATCCCCGGAAGATTCCTTCTTCCATCACCACGTTAATCACATTCCCGATGATACAAATCAAAAAGAAAATCCACGCCGTCCGATTCCCCTCATTTCCATCCACCGCATAGGTGCTGACATAGACCTGTATCGAGTCGAAGTTCCCCGTTATTATTTGTAAAAACACTTCCGCTCCATACGCCAACACAAAGGTCGCAATTCCGAACCCCAACCCTTTGATTGCATTGTGCCAAAAGCGTTTCCCCCACAGCCCGATTTCGTTTCCTCTGATCTGCAACATCCATATAGCAAGAAACAAAACACCGATTCCAATCATCTTATGTACAACCGCCTCGCCGATTGCCGTTTTGTCTGTACGCAAAACAAAATACTCCAGTAACCGGAATGCAAAACAGCTCAAATAAACCGTTAAAACAATACGCCACACCTTCTGCTTTTTTTGTATCTTTTCCATGACATTTCCTTCCTTACCTTCATAATCATGAACGCAAGATACCACACACCATTTTTCATTTCAATACCGGCAATACCAAGATGCAAAAAAAGAATGCTATGTTGCACTGGCCGGGAGGGCTAGCTATCTATTGGGTCAGATACCTACATACTCGAAGAATTACATGTAGGACATCGCAAGTATTTATTTTTTCTTTAAAACAATAGCAATAAAGTTCAAGTATTTACATGCTCCTGCTTCAATTGCCTTTCTGTCATTTATGGCATATTCATTATCGCACTGTATCCAATCGTTCCAACATTCTTCATTACTTTCCATTTCGCAGATGGAAACAATCTCACTGTTCTTGGATTTTGAAATAATATTTTTCCAATATTCTATATCATGGATATAGTCTAATTGTTCCGGTGTCCAGGATAATAATAATTCCTTTGGGATATCATTATGACAGTCTTTTTTCATTCCCGGAACAACAATATAAAGATAACCACCTTTCTTTACAAAAGGTAAAAGTTTTTCATCTAAATAATTGACATCTCTTCCAAAATAATTATAGGAATCTGTACTAACAACCGCATCGAAGAATTCTTTTTCATATTTCAAATCCGTCGCATCCGCTTTTACAGCAATAATTTCCTCCTCTGTTAATCCCATTTCAGCAAAGAATTTTTGATTTTCTTCTGCCTCACTCCAAAGGTCTGTTGCATAAACTTTAAATCCATATTCTTTTACTAAAAATATAGATGTGATTCCTTGCCCACTACCTAAATCCATAACCATAGCGCCTGTTTGGATTCTATTGTCTTTCATAAGTTCTTCTTCTAATTTTAACGGATTAGGTCCCATAATTTTTTGGCGGATTAAATCGCTATCGTATTTTTCTGTTCTTACATACTTCATTTTAAAATCCTCTTAATTCCTCATATTTACAAATTCAAAGTTTCCGTCCTTCTCCTTCTAACTCCCACCTATTCTATCATAGCTTTTTGTAAACAACGGATGAAGTTGACCTATTTTTTTCTAACACACCAAATAACATTCTTTGCCGAAGCATCACCCGATTCTCCATGATA